>JBFLZD010000021.1 GCA_040756435.1 Spirochaetota bacterium
GTTAGATTCATTACTTGCAAAGGCAGGCACCAAAGTTGTTATCCCCCATAAAGATGGGCTCCTAATTGTGTGCAAACATTTCTATGATGCATGGCTTGCTAAACTCTTTACAGGTGGTAAAGGTTCAATTAACGGCAGATACATACACCATCCACTTGAATTATTAGCAATGGATGATATCCGGTTTGCATTTATTGAAAATGCCCGTCCTATAGCAGTGAATAGTAAAATTGAAAAGCTTTATACTCTAAGACAAAAATTCCAGTCACCTATAAATGGAAGGTTTACATCCATGTACGGCGACAGGGTTGACCCGCTTGAACATGGCATGGCTTTCCATAATGGGCTTGATATCTGTGCACCGCAGGGTACTCCTATTAAACCAGTTCAAAAAGGGTTTGTCAATTTCACTGGTTGGTTGGATGGGTATGGGTTTACAATCATTATTCAGCATGATGAAGGTTATGAAAGCTGGTATGGACATTGCCAGAAAATATTTGCCCAAACAGGCGAATTTGTAACAACTGATACTATCATTGGAACGGTAGGCTCGACAGGAAGATCAACTGGCCCTCATCTTCATTTTATGTTGTTGCAGCACGGCAAGATGCTTAATCCTATCATGTTTATATGGTAACTTACTTTAAGAAAAATTTGGATTTTGAAATAAACCTTTTTCAGCTTTAATTAAATCTTGTTCATCATCCACTTCATACCACCCAAATCCTGAAAGGTCACATATTGTTGGTGCGGTTTTAGGATTTTCTGCAAGTATTTGTAAAATATTTTCCACTACCGCTTTTTCTCCAAACCTTTCTATTGCCCGGTATGCTGAATCTCTATATACCGTTTCCATGGTTCTATCAACATACGTCATTCCTATATATCCACAGTCAAAATCATGCAGTTGTTTGCTTATATGAATAACTGTCTTCTTATCAGCATCTAATTTAACCTTCATATCATCAGGACCCAGTTTTCTGTCAAAATCACACATGGCAGTAATTTTATTAAATGATTGCTTCATCTTTTCAAACATAACCCTTGGATAAATATGATCAACATTAGTTATAAGGAATGAATCATGAGCAAATGTTTTTAATGCGGTAATTAAAGTAAATATATTTCCTTTGTGGTATTCTTTATTTTCAAGTATTTTCAAATGTTCTATCTGTTTTTGTTTCAAATGCTTTTCAAGGTCGTTAAAAGCAAAACCACCTACAACAATGATTTCATTAAAAAAATTAAGATCAAAAAATTCAAACAAATAGTCTATAAGAGGTTTTCCATTTACCTGTACCATCCCTTTTGTCTTGTCTTTAGTCATTTCACCTAATCTGCTACCAGTACCTGCTGCTAATACAATTGCACGCATGATAATAACTCCTTCAATGATTCAATTGTTACAATATTGGGATATTTTTGTAAAAATTGCTCCCTGGTAAAAGTTCCACATAAACCTATAAATTTAATATTATTCGTAATAGCCTTTTCTGCATCTTTAAGTGAATCGCCAACAAAAGTCAAATCTTCTTTTTGCAAATTAAATTGCTTAATTACATATTCAAAATGTTGTTTACCTTTTTCAAAACCATCTTTAAAACCTAAAACTATGTCAAATTGTAGTCCTTCCCTGCTGATAAATTGCTCTATGAGATATTGAAAATTATTTGACGAAACTCCAACTATAAATCCTGAGCGACGCAATTCACTGATCACATATCGCACTTCCTGGGAAAACGTTGATCTAAAAAAACCATCTTTTTTTGTTTCTTCAAAGATTGCAGCTTTCTGGCTGTTTGTTGGATCACCAGGCAAAATTATCTCAAGCTGCTGGAAAAAAGGAACGCCCGATGTTTCTAAGTATCTTCTGCGTGCTTCCTCAAACGAAATTTCTGGATGAAATCTATTGATTACTTCACCAGCTATATCAGCAAATCCTTCCATAGTATCAACCAGAGTACCATCAAAATCAAAAAGAAGAGCCTTCGTTTGAATGATCATGTACAATTATTCCTATTTTATTAAGCTTGCAGCAACTATCACGTAAAACCAACTGTTACTGCTTATATATTAGTACATATTAAAATTTTTTATCAATCTTGCGGATTTCATATGATTGTCAATAGAAAAAATTATATTATACCATAGCATAACAGTTTTACTTTTAATAGAAAATCAACACAATACTTGACATATGATTAAATATATTTACAGTATAAGACATCATGACAAAAAATACTATGAATTCAGAAGAATACATTATAATAGAATTAGCTGATACTATTGATCTACATTGTTTCCATCCTAATGACATAAAAGGTATTCTTGATGAATTTTTAGATAATGCTCTCACAAAAGGCTATAAAAAGGTTGAGATAATTCATGGTAAAGGAAAATCAGTAATCAAATCACTTGTTCATAACTATCTCAAAAAAGATTCAAGAATTATTAATTTTTTTGATAAACCCGGCAATTGGGGAACAACAGTTGTCATTTTGAAAATTGGAGAATGAAATGAATACAATAATTATTACCGGAGGCACGGGATTTATTGGATCATATCTGACGCAAAAACTACTGACAAAGGGATATTCTGTTGTAATACTAACACGTAACCCTGATAAATTTTTATCACATACTCCTGCATTGAAGTATGCTGGATGGGATGGGAAAACTGCTGATGGTTGGGGTAATCTTGTTAATAAAGCCAAAGCTATTATAAATTTAGCCGGCGAATCAATAGCAAGCACCCGATGGACCACGGAAAAGAAGTCAAAGATATTGCTAAGCAGAATCAATGCAGGTAACGCCATCATGGATGCAATAAAAAAAGCAAAACATTATCCTGAAGTATTAATACAGGCTTCTGCCATTGGATACTACGGTTCAAGAAGTGAATCATTAACTGAAACATCAAGCCCTGGACTGGGTTTTTTGCCTGATGTTGCTATCCAATGGGAAGCATCAACAAAAGAAGCTATTAATTATGGAATACGCCATGTAATTATTAGAACCGGGCTGGTGCTTGGAGAAAATGATGGATTTTTAAAAATATTAATTCCGGTATTTAAATGGTATTTGGGTGGATACTTTGGCGATGGCTCACAGTGGATGTCCTGGATTCATATTGAAGACGAAGTTAATGCCATTATACATTGTTTAGAAAACAATATAATCAAAGGCCCTGTTAATGCGGTGAGTCCAAATCCGGTTAATGCAAAATATTTTTATAAAACATTGGCCAAGGTTCTAAAAAGACCATGTTTATTTAAAATCCCTGAATTTGCTATTACATTGTTATTGGGACAAATGGCAGAAGAGCTAATTTTATCCAGTCAAAAAGTCCATCCTGATGTGCTGATATCCACAAAATTTAACTTTACGTATGCTAATCTTTATGAAGCATTGTATTCCTTACTATCGAAAAAATCACATTAATTCACCTAAGTGAATAATCCATTCTGCGACATGAATAACGTACCAGTAATTACATACGATGAAGCGCAAATGCTTGAATGGCATACCCTTTTGACATATTTCAGGGATTTTTGTTATACAGAAATAGGAAAACAATTTTACACAACTTTACAGCCTTTACAGTATCATGAAATCATGACACAGTATGCAAAGATAAACTGCGTAAAAGAAATTTTACGTGTAGGCCACTCTCCTGATTTTTCCGGTATATATGATATAACACCCTTACTTGATAAGGCAGCTAAGGGTGGGACCCTTTTATTAGATGAAATTTTTAAAATTCGTTTGTTCCTTGTTGCGCAACACAGAATAACATCTTTTTTTAAATCAGTACACTATGATACATCAGTTCTTACAGAACTTCATGCAATTAATGATTGCGCACAACTTTTCAGACTGTTAACAACCTCAATAACCGAGAATGGCAATCTTAATGAGAACACCTATCCCTCTTTACGTAAAATACAAAAAGATATCAATGAAATACGCAGTACCATAGAAAAGAATCTTAATAACATTATGCATTCACAAGCTTTTCAGAATGCATTACAGGAAAAGATTTACACAGTAAAAAATAATAGATATGGTATCCCGGTTAAATCTTCGCATAAAGGTAAAATTAAAGGTACAGTTTTAGATATATCTTCTTCAGGTGCAACTTTTTTCATTGAACCTGAAAGCATTCATGAATTAAACAATACATTATTGTATAAAGAAATAGAATTGCAGCGTGAAATAGATAAAATACTTCAAATTCTTTCTTCCGAAATTGGAGTCTATTCACAAGATTTAAAACATAATACAGCCATTTTATCCTATCTGGATTTCTGCATATCGTGCGCACGTTTTGCCATTACCTACAATGCACATACACCTGCTGTTTCACCTGATCCCCTTTTAGATTGCATAAACGCTAAACATCCACTTCTTGCAATTCTTCTACGTGATGCCGTTGTACCCTGTACCATAGAATGTGGAAAATCATTCAACTGCCTCATCATATCCGGTGTTAATACCGGCGGCAAAACAGTTTTGCTTAAAATGTTAGGATTGTTTGCGCTTTTGGTACGACATGGTCTTCCAGTTACAGCTAACCCCGATTCAACCATTGGTTATTTTGAAAATATATTTGTTGATATTGGTGATGAACAAAATATTATGCAATCGCTTTCCACTTTCAGTGGCCAGATAAAAAATATTGTGCGAATACTCAATCATGCCAATGATAAAAGTCTTATTTTGATAGATGAGATAATTGTTGGTACCGACCCAAAACAAGGAGCAGCCATAGCACAGGCAGTACTGGAATATCTTACTGATAAAAAGTCAATTATAGCTGTTACCACTCACTATTCGCAATTGAAGGAAATTGCATCACATGATAACCGTTTTGAGAATGCATCGGTAGTATTTGATATTCATACCATGAAACCAACATACCAGGTTCTTTCAGGTATACCAGGTGCAAGCTATACTATAGAAATAGCTAAAAATCTATCACTCCCTGATACAATTATTAATAAGGCACTATCACTCCTGGATTCAACCTCCCAATCTATTGATGCTCTTCTTTCTAAAATTACTGAACAATCGCACGCTTTGCAGCAAAAGGAGCAGGAACTATCGCTTTTAAAAGAAGAACTACAAAAATTACAGCAAGAATATAATAAAAAAATTATAGAGCTTCAGGCAACCATTGAAAAAGTCACCAGAGATCAGGCCACATCTTTTATGAATGAACTACAAGAATACCGTAATATAATTGTCAATAGAATCAGGGAAATACAATCAATGTCTATGAAAGATGCAACGACTTTGATACGTGATATAACTCAATTGCAAGAAAAGGTTAAGGGCACAATTTCATCATTGCACAAGCCTCACGAAAACTCTGTGGCCTGCAATACCGAAACTGCAAAAAAAGGTGTGCGTGTGTATATACCCTCTTTACAACAATATGGTATAATTGAAGAAGTAGATGCCAAAGAACAAACCGTTAAAGTCAGAATGGGTTCTATTGCCAGTAGGTTCTCATTTGATGATGTATACTGTATTGTTGAATCAAAAAAACCTGTTGCCATAAAAAAGAAAAAGCCTACTATAAAAGAAGAAATAACATCAGTACCCCTTACCATCCAAACACAGTACAATACTATTGACCTTCGCGGCTTGCGAGTTGATGAAGCATTACAAAAGTTAGACAGTGAACTAGATGCTATGGTAAAACAAAGTGTTCCGTCTGCAGTTGTAATTCATGGGCATGGCACAGGATCATTGAAAAAAGCAGTGCGGGATTATGTAAAACATTCTTACTATGTTAAAAATTTCCGCCCTGGCGAGCCAGAAGAAGGTGGTGACGGCGTTACCATCATTCAGTTGCGATAATTCATTGTAAATACTCATTGGCTGCAAATAACTGCTTCAAAAGGATCCAGGGTAATTGTTTGCCCATCAACAAATTGTTTTTCATACGATGATAGCAACACTTTGCATTTGTTACTGCAATCGACTACTTTTTTTGAAGAAGAAAAATTTAGTGCAATAATACACTTTTCATTGTTCCATACACGTTTATACAGCATGACATCATCAGGTGCTGATAAAAATTCTATGTCACCAGCATACAATTCTTTACGAGATTTTCTCAATCCAATCAATTTGCGATAGAATTGGAGCATGGATTCTGTTTGTTTAGACTGTCGTGCCACATTGGTGCGTGTATAATCAGGATTGACTGGCAACCACGGTTTAACTATTGAAAAGCCTGCATAGTTGGTTGCGTCCCATTGCATGGGAGTCCGTGCCTTATCCCTTCCTGTATGGAAAGGCCAGTACTTTTTACCCACAGGGTCCTGAATATATTTTCTAGGGATATTCCCATCAACCATTCCAATCTCTTCGCCATAGTATATAAACGGCGTTCCTTTCTGAGTAAGCAATAAAACCGCCAGAAGTTTAGCTTTTTGTAGATCATTCTTTGCTATACGTGTAATAGCACGTGACTGATCATGATTAGAAAATACATGGCATGGCCAGCCTCTGCTGCCAATGGCATTATACCAGTCAATCATTATCTGCTGTAATTCTGTGCAATCAAACGACGCAAACATTGTTGAAAAATTAAAATTCATGTGTAACTCATCATTATTACCCAAAAACGATGCAGGCAGGTGAGAATCACGAATCCCTTCATCTAAATATATTTCTCCCACACTCATTATGTCACCATAACTATCGAACAAAATCCGCATTTCTTTTAATATATCATGTGTTTCAGGCTGATTACGGTCGTAAACATGCAATTGCTGATCATGCCTTCGGGGATTAGTAAAACGCAGCTTATATGGGTTATTCCTGAAATGCCTGTCCTTAACCAATAAATTAATAACATCAAACCTGAATCCTTTGACTCCATTATCCATCCAGAACCGCAGCACATCAAACATTGCTTTTTTCACGTTTGGATTGCGCCAGTTTAAATCAGGTTGTTGCTTGGTAAAAAGATGAAGGTAATATTCTTTAGTTAATGGATCCCATTCCCATGCACTTCCGCCAAATGCTGCCATCCAATTATTGGGCACTTTCCCCTTTTTGCCAGGATGCCATATATACCAGTCTCTTTTCGAATTGTCTTTTGATGAGCGTGATTCCAAAAACCATGGATGCAAATGGGATGTGTGGTTAAAAACCATATCCATTATAATTGCAATATTTCTTTTTTCTGCTTCTTTTACCAGTCGTTTGAAATCGCGCATAGTGCCAAACACGGGGTCAATATCGCAATAATCACTGACATCATATCCAAAATCATACATTGGTGAACGGTAAATTGGTGATAGCCAGATACCATCAATACCTAAATCCTGCAGGTAATCAAGCAATCCGGTAATTCCGTTTATATCACCAATTCCATCATTATTGGAATCTTTAAAACTGCGGGGGTAAATCTGATATATTACCCCGTGTTTCCACCAGACCTTTTTCATGAATGTTTTATTTATTCGTAATCTTTTTCTTTTGACTCTTTGACTTCCTGTTTACTAACAGTCTTTTCCATCTGCGCCTTTACATCATCAGCTTTTCCCACAGCCTGTAATGCCTTAAAGTATGCAGCAGCAGTTTCATAGACAGCCTGATCAATCCTTTCCTGTATTTTTTTGTTAGAATAATACTCCTGTGCCATAGCATCCTTAAAGGGCTTAAATAACTTTTTCATGTTACCGCCCTTCATGTTATTGGATAGCGCATACTCCTCCATCTTCTTCCATAAATCCATTGAAATGCCTTTATCAGGATTCTTTTGATATGAAGGACCCTTTTCCACTGCAACACCAAATTCATCTGTATCAATACCCCATATCACATTCTGCCAGGTTGTACCAACATTAGCTTTGAAAATTCCATATTTATAAAATTTTCCAACATCTTCTATTGCTGTTCCTGTTGTCCCATGCTGAGCAATTCCAACACCCCATGGGGCCATAGCTTTATAGGTATTATACGTTAGCTTGAGATCAATGTTACCCCGCACATTGCCATGAGTGGTACCATTATTAATGGCAATTAAATCAGGGCATTGACCTAACTTTGCCAGTGCTTCTACAAGCGTCACAGCCTCACTGACTGAAGAATTACCATGAGCACCACCAATCTCCCCAACTTCAGATTCATACATAAGTCCTGCCCGTATAACCTGTTCACTTAAAAGAGCACTCAATGCAATATTCTGTTCCATTGGTAAAAAAGAACAATCTATTGAAAATGAACCATACCCTGCCTCAATAGAAGCTTTTATAAGGGAATCAGCTTTATCAAACGCTTTGCGGGTTATCTCCTGCACTGTGGTGTGATCTCTGTGGCAGGTAAACGGAACAGCCTTTTCACCAACATTTCCCATTTTTTCATTTAAGGTTACTACCAGAGTAATAAAATCTTTAGGTGTTAAACCTGTATATCCGCCGGTTAAATCGCTTTCGGATAATGCTAATTCATATATAACTGGTGCTTGCAATTCCATGGAAGCTTTTATCAATCCGGGAATAGCAATTTCATGTCGTGTATTCACCGCCATCACCACCCAGTGATTTCCTTCTTTCATTGAAGATTGTATAATAGATTTTCCATTTACATGCATCACTTTGGAATCAGGAAATGCTTTCCTAAAATTTTCTGGACGTAAATCAAGAATACTCATATATTCCTCTCCATTATTGTTTTAATAGTGTAATGTGATAAATTAAATAAAATCATATTACAATTGCAAGAAATTTTTATTTTATTTGTTGCATAAATTACTGAATGTCATTATCTGGATTATAATATAAAATACTTCACAAAAATAACTATAATAAGGCATTTTTATATGAGTTATGATATTTTTATACTATCACTTTCCACTATAAGCATCGGGTTTATACATACGATACTAGGACCAGATCATTATCTCCCATTTATTGCTATAGCAAAAGCCAAACAGTGGACGCATAAAAAAACTGCATTAATAACTTTCATTTGCGGATTGGGACATGTACTGAGTTCATTCATAATAGCTTTATTGGGAATATTATTAGGATTATCCTTAGAAAAACTTGATCTAATTGAAGGTTATAGGGGTTCTATAGCTGCCTGGATTATCATCACATTTGGCTTTATATATTTTATCTGGGGAATTACATACATTGTTAGGAATAAACAACATACACATTACCATATTCATAATACAACTTTCCATGTGCACCAACACAATCACCACGATTCTCATATACACATACACCATGGTGAAAAATCCATTACACCGTGGGTTTTATTCATCATTTTTATCTTTGGCCCTTGCGAACCATTAATCCCTATGGTTATCTATCCTGTTTCACAGAATCATTTTGGTCAGGCAGTTTTTGTAAGCTTGCTATTTTCACTAACTACAATTACCACCATGCTTACCGTCGTCATCATTAGTAGCTATGGATTGTCATTACTTTCGTTTAACAGATTTGAAAAATATTCACATGCCATTTCAGGTCTTATCATTTTTTTGTGTGGTATAGGCATACAATTTTTAGGATTATAATGTTTTTATTGTTTCCCTTGTATTATATTTTTAATAAGTCTATGACCATTATCATACAATATCTTCTTTAGTGTACCTTGAGTTATGCCATAGTTTTTGATTGTATTAATCTCCAACTCACGGGGAAAGATAATATTGGGAAAATCAGAACCATACAAAATTCTATCCTGATATTTTTCCAGCACCTCAGAGTCCTTATGGAAAGCTCCTTCATAATCCGGTAAAAAAACAAACGCCGTATCCATCATAAGATTGGGATAATCATCTAAAAGTTCTAAAAATTCATCATATTCATACGCACCCATATGGGCGATAGTTACCGGTAAATCAGGATATTGCCTCAGTAATTTCTTAAATCCGCCAACCCCAACAAACTCGTTCCCCACCGGGCCAGTGCCAACATGCATCAGGATGCGCTTTTTATAGTGTTGTACCAGTTCATATAGTGGGAAAAGGCGTTCATCATAAGGATAAAATTTCTGAACTAAAAGCTGCAACTTAAACCCCAATACCTTGGGATGAGTAATAATATTTTCAGCAATAGCGATATCATCATTGGGATGAAATGCACCAAAGCAATACACGTTATCCTGTTCATTCAAAACCTCAAGGTTCCACTCATTTAAATGTTTTGCAACACCTTCTCTATGAGCATAATTTGAATACACAATTTTTTCAACACCACATTTCTTAAGATGTGAAATACATTCCTTATAGTACAGATGATAGATAACATCCCAACCATAGTCTTTCACAAAAGATTTCCAGATAGCATCAAACATCTTGTCCGGAAACAGATGCACATGAAAATCAATGATTGGATATTGATACATGTTCATTTTTTACCATATTCTTTGCGGTATTGTTTTGGCGACATCCCGGTCATTTTTGAAAAAACCGTACAGAACGTAGTATTGGAATTAAAACCAACTGCAACGCCAATAGATAAAATTGAACGGTCAGGTTCTTCCAATAAAAGCTTTTGGGCTTCGTTTACTCTGAATTCATTAACAAAGGTGTTAAAATTTTTTTGGATATGTTCATTTAAAATTTCTGATAACTGATGGGTGCTTATATTAAGTTCTTTAGCCAGATCAGGCAGTGACAGTTCCTCATCAGCAAATGCTTTCTCATCTTCCATAATTTCATATAATCGCTGAATAATTTGCTGTATATCAAGCCCTTTAATCCGTGAACGTTCATATCGTGCCTTCATAGCTTCACTTTTTAGTAATTTATTATAATCAGGATGACGCTGTGTAACAAGATACACAAAAGTCATTGCCGTATTAGCTATGATTACTGCCCATTCCACTATGTGTAATGAAACAAATGCTCCATACACACATATAATATTGGATACAACTATGGATAACGCAAATATGTAGCCCATTCTTGAAACTCCAGGCACTACATTCCATTTTTTCTTATTCCATACATATTCCATAGTAATCAAATTAGGCAACATGAACGTTATAAGATAGATATTGGGAATTATAAAAAGGAGGTATACCCCTTTATCATAAAGCGATAATTCATAGAATCTGTCACTCAGCAGTGGCAATCCCGGGAAACATGATACACCGCAAGAAATACCTTTGATGCAAAGAGGTGCCAGCAAATAGAATAAAGAAATTATAGAAGGCAAAAATACAATATAATATATTTTCTTTATATCAAAGAGGCTTGATATTATCCAGGTGTATCGCATCACCATAAGTGGCGGAACAATAAAAATTACAGGAATTGAGGCAATACTTACATAGTACCCAATACCGGAGCTATCGAACAAACCTGACGAATAGATGCATATTTGCAGAAGCCAAATTCCTAAACCAAAGAAAGAAACTGCATATAGCTTGTTAATGGTTACAATTTTTTTTTGTACAAACTGACCCATGGCAATAATCACTGAAAAAACTGCGCCATAGAACATAAAAAAATGTAATATTGACTCGCCGCTCATGGATACTCAAATTTATATAATTATAATTTTAAAAATATAAAACTTTCAAAGTTATAACTCTGAAAGACTTTGAAACATATAAATGATATACTCTGAATAGTATTATACAATACCATCCGGTCGTTATCTTGCTTTACCGGATGTAACCTATCATGGGAGGTTATTTTATGACTCAACACCAAAATGTCAATTATGAAAAAGAATTTGAAGAATACCTTAACAGGGAAAAGCACCTTGCTCTGATGCTGCTTAACAGGGCAAAAAAATTTGGCGATTCAAAAATTGCTGTACGCCATAAAGCGTACGGGACATGGGAAGCATTTACCTGGAAACAATTTGGTGATTTAATTGAAGCAGCAGCCAAAGGATTGCTTCTTTGGGGAGTCAAGGAATTTGAATTTGTAGGTATTTTTTCAAATAACAGAGTAGAATGGGCTGTTATTGATTATGCATCATTTGCAATACGAGCGTGTTCAGTGCCGGTTTATGCCACAAACTCAGCTAAAGAACTAGAATACATTGTTAATGATTGTGGAATACGAATTCTTTTTGTAGAAAAGCAGGAACACTATGACAAAGCAATGAGTATAATAGATTCATCAAAAAACCTTGAAAAAATCATTGTTTTTGATCGTAATACAAAAATTACCAATGACCCCCGTGTCATGTTGTTTGATGATTTTATTACCATGGGCAAAATTAAAGGCATTGATGCACAATTGCAAGAACGTTTATCAAAAGTACAGAGTGATGACCTTTCTACACTTATTTATACTTCAGGAACCACAGGCGAACCAAAAGGTGTTATGCTTACCCACAAAAACTGGTTTGCCATGTTGTTTGGAACAGGTTATCATATTCCAGTAGAACCAACAGACGTAAATTTAGCATTTTTGCCATTATCACATGTTTTTGAACGTGCCTGGAGTTATTTCATCCTTTGCAATAATGCACAGGTAGATTACTGCCATGATACAAAAGCACTTCTTGACTTCTTAAAAGAATCCAGACCACACTTTATGTGCAGTGTTCCTCGAATGTGGGAGAAGGTATATGCTACTATCATGGATGGTATAAAAAATGCACCTACAGTAAAACAGAAACTTTTCAACTGGGCACTTGAAATTGGCGGGAAATACCAGTATTTAAAGAAAGATCACAAACCTATTCCAATAGGGTTAAAATTTAAACATGCATTGGCTACAAAGCTGGTGTTACATAAAATTCGTGATCTTTTTGGTGGTAGAAACAAGGTATTCAATTGTGGTGGTTCTGCATTTTCAGGTGAAATTAGTGAATTCTTCTTTAAAGCGGGGGTATTCATTTTACAGGGTTATGGTATGACAGAATGTTTTGTAATATGTGTATCCAACCCCGAAAGAAATAAATTTGGCACCTGTGGACCTGTTGTTCCACTTATGCAGGTTCGTGTATCACCAGAAGGTGAAATTCAAGCTAAAGGTCCCAGTATGACACAGGGATACTGGAATAAACCTGAACTTACCAAAGCTCTCTTTACTGAAGATGGATGGATAAAAACAGGTGATGTTGGTTTTATTGACAGTGAAGGTTTCATCACAATTACTGACAGAATAAAAGACCTATTCAAAACGTCCGGCGGAAAATATATTGCACCACAACAAATTGAAATGTTATTCAAAGAAGATATCTACTTTGAACAAACTGCAGCAATTGGTGATGGTCGTAAATTTGTTTCAGCTTTAATTGTTCCCGCATTTGAACAACTGGAAAAATGGGCAAAAAACAATAATATTAACTTTTCTTCACGTGAAGACCTTGTAAAACATCCAGAAATAATTAAATTCTATCGTGAAAGAATTGATTATTTAACACGAGATTTGGGACAGGTTGAAAAGATTAAAAAATTCACATTACTTCCACATGAATTTACTCAAGAAAGTGGTGAAATGACACCCACCCAAAAAATAAGACGCGAAGTAATAAATGAACATTACAAAGATATTATTGAAGCAATGTATGCTGAGTAAAAAAATATAAGGCCGTCTCAAAACAAACCTTGGAGCTCGCAATGACGTGGGTGCAATGTCATTGCGAGCGTAGCGCCTGTGCTGAGCTTGTCGAAGCGAAGCAATCTCAATGCCGTAGAAGACAAAATTGCTTCGTCACTTCGTTCCTCGCAATTACACGGGTGCAAAGTCATTGCAAAGAGATGTCTTTTATGACACCCCCTTTTTTCTTTTAAAAAAATACAGAATTACTTGACATTTACTATCTCTTTAGTTATATTTAAGTATATTCTTAATATCTTAAAAGGAGTTCATGTATGTACAATATTAAAACAATTATAACTTTAAGTTTTATTTTTATTGCTTCCATGGTATTTGCACAGCATCAACATGGTAAAGGTATGATGTATCATATGTATGATCCATCATCTGAAGTAACAATATCAGGTACAGTTGAAGATACTGTAACAGAATCCCACCCATGTTGCGGTTCAACTATGAATCATTTTTATATAAAAGTTAAAAGTAATAAAGAAATAGTTAAAATATTTTTAGGACCAACTGACTATGTAAAATCACAGATAACTATTAACAAAGGTGACAATGTAACAGTAATGGGATCAAAAACAACAATGAACAATGAAACTGTTATAATTGCAAAAACAGTTAAAACCAAGGATAAGGAAATAACTTTCCGTAATGATGACGGTACACCCAAATGGGCAGGTCAGATGAAGTATAAAATGAAGAAGTAATGTTTAAAAATAATATTAATAAAAAATAAGGGACTAAATTACGTCCCTTATTTTTTACTATATGAAATAAATAGTTTTATGGTAATCCACAATTTATTTGGTTTTTAATCTATATACTCCATCCCATTTCTTTGGTGGAGGATTTTTGGCAAATTCTTTACAACGTTCTATATACGTTTTACAGGGACCATCATCGGGAACAATCTTAAGCCCGGCTTTAAAGGCTGTTTGTGCATCCTCCCATTCCCTGTTCCTGAAAAGCTCCAATCCTTCTTTATATTTCTTCAACATTTCATACATGTAATCAGGGAGTGTACCTTTTTTTCCCAATAACTCGTACACCTTAATTGGCTGCTCTTTACCAACAACCCGTATTAAATCAAGCTCCCGTGCTTCTACAACATCTTTTACACGTTCATATGTTGTTTCGCTTATCATTGTATACGTACCATAATACTTATTTGCTCCTTCTAATCGTGAAGCCAGGTTAACAGCATCACCCATCATGGTATAATCCATACGCTGTCGTGAACCCATATTCCCAACTACAGCATCACCAGTGTTTATCCCCATTCTTACCCTTAACTCAAATGTACCCTTTTTACGCCATTCTTCTCGTAGTTCTGCAAGCCGCCGTTTCATATCAATAGCTGCTAAGCATACCTTTTCAGGATGGTCCTCAAAGGCAAGAGGTGCTCCAAAAAACGCAATTATTGCATCCCCTTCATATTTATCTACAGTACCTTCATAACGTAAAATTATATCCGTCATTTCGGATAAATATTCATTTAATAGTGCAACAAGCTGTGGTGGAGTTAATTTTTCTGAAATTGATGAAAATCCTGCTACATCTGAGAAGAAGATACTTATATTTCGCAGTTCGCCTCCTAACTGCAATTTGCCGGGATCCTTTATGAGTTCTTCAACAACCCGCGGTGCCATATATTTTGAGAATACCTCTTTAATATACCGCTTCTGGCTTTCCTCACTCATGAACTTGACACTACTTACAATTGCTGAAGGTAAAAGTATAGCCAGCGATACACCCAGTTGGTCCAAATAAAGATTTTGAAATGCAAATAATGCTATGTTAATAATATTATACACCACAAGCGTTCCAACAATTGCTGTTATTGTACCTGTTGCACTTAACCGTTGAACAGCAAGCACCAGTATAACTGCCAATACTAGTATTAAACAATAATCTATCCATTGTGGAACCTGATAGATATAGGCTTGCTGTAAAACCGTGTTGATAAAATTATGATAGGTACCAACCATCAGATATTCTGACGATAGCGGTGTCACACCAATATCATGTGAAGCTGTTGCTGTTAATCCTATTATGCATGAATGATCTTTTAACCTGTCAACCTCAAGCACCAGGCATGCAGCGTTGATAAAATTAATTAAATTTATACTTGCCTCTTTTAACTGATTATCTTTGCTTTCTTTTAATTGTTTATTGATTTCAGCTAACTGATTTTCAAGATTCTTTATATATCCACTTTCTATTTCATACAACCTTTTACGATTAGTTTTTATTTTTCCCCATAGATCCTGTTTGGCTTTCAGGTCTTTTGTTTTTTCAAATATTTCACGCATGGTAGACAGTTCGCCATATAATCTGCTTCGTTCAGTGTTTTTAGAATGCACCTCCTGCTCATCAAAGAACTCATGGATTGTGTCTTTAACTTGATTATATTCCAGCAGTGCATAAAAAGATACATGATTGAAAGTTTCAGTAAATTCTCCACTCCAGTGAACATATGCCATTCCATCATCATCAATTGGGATGACATAATCCTTTTTTTGCAAGGTTATTGGGTCAATTGCATTGTGCAGTATGATATGTTTGCCATGTACTATCTCCACATCAGTTTTTTTAACTTTCATCAAATCCATCAACATAACCATAGCCATGTGGAAATAAATTCTGTCATTGAATACACGTATAAGTCGTATGCGGCGGGCAATACCATCAATATCAAAGTCACTATCCACATATCCAAAATCCCTGGCACTCATGGCAAGTTCTGGTATTGGATACTGAATAATTACTCTGGTGGGATCAACGTAACGTGAAAATTCTTTATGCTTATCTTTGGGAACCGGAATTGAAGCTATTTTCTCAAAGCGCTGAATGGATTCATTTCGTTTTTGCTGCTCTTCTGGTGACAATTTTGTTTGCGTCAGCGTGCGGTTTAAAAATGAATATGCTAAAACAACATTATTTTTAGCAATAGCTTCCGAAAACAGTCGGTCGCTGTCAAGTATTGCCTGATTAAGTTCTTCATACGTTATTCGTTTGCCAGTTTTTGCTTTTTCCTCAACAATTTTCAATATGTCAGGTTGTGCATACCGTGGTGATTTATCCATAAATTGAATATCAAAGGCTATCTGTTTTGGCACAATATCCTTTATCACTTCAAGACCACTGGCATAGATATACCGTGGCCATGGAAATTGGCCAACATTGCTGATACTGTTATCATCAATATCAAGAAAGGTAAGATATTCCCATTGTGGAAGCTGTGGTTTTATTTTAAACCGCACATCAAATAATTTGTATTCAAAAAGCCTGTACACATTAGTGAACAAAAAGCCAATAATAAGCAAACCTAAAATCAACCCTAATGCAGTTCCATATAATGGATTTGATTCAATATTTTTTCTTATAGTATCAAATTTTTTTTCTGGCATAAACCACCTGCTTTTCTTTGTTTTTCTGCATTATAACAGATTGTTGGTAATTTTTACAAGTATATTAATAATAATGCTGTAGTAATTTATGCAGTTTTATTGCAGTCTAATTGATTGTGAATCAAACGCATTTTCAAGATAACATATTCCATTGATTTTATAAAAGCCTCATTAATTGGAAATCTTTCACCATTTACAGGGTTAATCATCATCGACTGCATTGAAAGAGAACTCATCTGTGGGAATTCACTTGTGTGGATGCCAACCATTTCTTTTTTTTGAGTATATTGCTTTTGTAGCGTTGTACATGCTACAGGAACTATCGCCCCATATTTATTTTTCATAAAACTAAAACCAAACAAGCGACACACCAACGGCCTATATTCATATACAGCACAATTTCCAACATTGTTGTACAGTGTTTCAGAATCATAAAATGGGCACAGATTACTAAAAGCTTTATCAAGCCAAAACTGATAGGAATTGTTTTCATACAGGTATACACAAAGCGGTAACATTTCAATTATTGATGCTTCAATATTATAGCAAGCTGTATTGCAGCACTGGCCACAACCGTTTGGACAGCTTACTGAAAATAAACTTTTTACATTACTGATGATTGTTTCAATTTCTTCATACAGTTGGATAATTTTTTGCAGTTGTGGAAATAACGAATAATAATTTTGACTAATATACATAATCTTGCAACACCACTTTTGTAGATTAGAAAATTATTACTGTTACATAAGGAAGTAAATTCAAAATAGGTAATGTGCTGTCAACTTATTTATTTAATGCATTGTGAGATCCTTTAAATGCATGTACTCGTTTGGACCATAAAGAAATTTTTTTTCCTTTCAAGCTTTGAGTATATGCACCCACAATATTTCTGGCGATACATCCCATATTGTTTGGATAATTCTATGGAATGCTGGTAGCCACCATTTGATTTAAAATCTGAAGGTATATAGGTTACCTTATACACTTTTGAAAGCGTGCTACCTATCTCATTTATTTTTTCAGCATCTTTATATGGGCTGACGGTTAACGTGGTGCATACAGCATCAAATTTTTGTTCCCGGGCAAGTTTAAATGTTTCCTCTAAACGGAATGCATAGCATGCATGACAGCGCGGCGATAGTTCCCCATAAAAGCGATAAGGCTTTATTGCATCAAACCATTCCTTTTGATTATATTGTCCGATAGTTATTGGGATGGAATGAAGACGTGAAAATTGTTCCACTTCATACAATCGCCTTTTGTATTCTGACTGTGGTGATATATTGGGATTGTAATAAAAAACATGGATAGAATAGCGAGACACAAGGACAGAATACACATGTGTTAAACACGGTCCACAACATGTGTGTAACAGAACAGTTTGTAATTGACTATTTCTCACTTAAGATACTTATCAATAAAACTATTTAACTTTTTCAACTTTGCAGGATTTACTTTGCCATCAAGCCACAATAAAAGATCTGCATTCACACCGCGGTTACAGTTGTATTCGTGATGAATCACAAAATTAGCAATTTCAAATTTCAGCTTTTCAAAAATCTCTTCAGCAATACACAGATTTGAAGGCTCGGGTCCAATACAGTCAGCAATTTTTACGATGATCTCATGTTTGTTGATTTCTTTGATCTCTTCACGGTAAGGTTCGTCAAAAATACATTTTGCTAAACAAATATTATCAGAAGGGGATAAATACCATCCATTTATCCCAAAAGAAGCCTTATTTTTCTTCTTCATTGATTATCCCTCTTGTACCATGGCTAGATATAAAAAATAAATACAACATAATATTTCTATAAAATATATAAAAATATTATCAAAATGTCAAATATTTAAGGCTAAATTGCTCCATGAAACTAAATTTTTTTTTGATTCTCCATATATTTGTCATTGGTAAATAAAATTATTTTTTTGCTTGACATGATTACATTCAATTGATTATTGATTTACACATCATTAAATGAATGTATTAACTATGGAACTATCATTGTATAACATCATCAGCAAAAGCTATTATTTTTGGTTTTATTATTTTTATAGCAGGGCTCGTCTGTAGCTTTTGCTGATGCTGTTATATATGCAAGGGCCGCAGGCGGGTAGCCGGCGGCCTTTGTTATTTAAGGATTCATGTATAAGGCCGCCACCCTCCGGGCTCGTGAATGAATTTTCAAATTTACGGAGGAATATATGGCCACATGTAATGCAGATCCTGCTCCATTATCTTGCAGTATTACCAATGGTGCAACACCATCATCACCACTTTATAGCAAAACATATCGTGATAGTACGGTAATTCACCTACCCTATAACATATCAATATCGGAAAGCACATTATCAGTTATAGCGGGACCATGCTCTATTGAATCAGAAGAACAAATTATGGCAACCGCTGAATTTGTAAAAAAATCAGGTGCTACAATATTACGGGGTGGTGCTTTCAAACCAAGAACATCACCTTATGCATTTCAGGGCATGGGGATAACTGGCTTACAGCTGTTACGAAAAGCTGGTAATTATTTCAGGATGCCAATCATTACAGAAGTTTTGGACAGTGAAGATATCTCTATTGTGGCTGACTATGCTGATATCCTCCAGGTTGGCGCACGCAATTGCCAAAATTTTTCCCTGCTGCGGAAATTGGGGAAAATCCGTAAACCAGTGCTTCTAAAACGTGGAATGATGGTTACCATAAAAGAGTTTTTAATGGCTGCAGAATATATATTAGCTGAAGGTAATGAAAATGTCATACTGTGCGAAAGAGGCATCAGAACATTTGAAACAGAAACCCGTAATACACTGGACATATCGGCAGTGCCTGTTTTAAAGCATAAAACACACCTGCCTGTTATTGTCGACCCTTCACATGCAGCAGGTAACTGGAAGCTCATTCATCCATTAGCACTTGCTGCGCTTGCTGCAGGCGCTGATGGCCTGATGATTGAATGCCATATAAGCCCGGAATCAGCATTATGTGATGGTGAACAATCGTTACGTCCTGATAAATTTGCTCTTTTAATGAATGATGTACAAAAGATGAATACCTTGCTCAACAAAAAACTTTGATATATCTAAACATAAACCAATTGTACAGGTATGCCAATGGAAACTTTTAATGAACCATCACAGTGATACAGGTCGCCATCCATAGTATACATAAACGGTTTGGTTGAATGTATTTCTATTGTGCTAACAACTTTTTCAATGTAATCTTTATGGTTTATAGGTGAGCCATTTTTTAGTTTTAGTACATTCTTTGCCAGTTCCCCTGGTTTCATTGCACAAACTATGGTATGAAATTTATCATTATTTTCATTTGCTCTGTATAATGGATAAAACCCCATGCCTATAGTCTCTATGGTTCCTGCAAGAATCCCCAATACTTTTGAATACGGCATACTTTCATCATCACATTTAATATTTCCTTCAAATCCTTTAAATAAATTTGAATGTTCTTTAGCCAATGCCTCATAAATACTGTTAAATATTAAGCCTACCAGTTTAGTATAGCTTTTGCCTATGCCATAGTAAGTTTCCAGAAAATCTGAAACAAGACCATTGCCAAATAAAAAACAGTGATTTTTTTCTATACACATTGTTTTACGACTTACAACGCTGATATTCTTGCCATTGTTCATGGCAACAATTGTCCTCTGCAATATCGACTCTGCATCACCATTTAAATTAATACTATTAGCAACGTTGTTCATTGTGCCACCTTTTAATATTAACACAGGAGGCAGGTTATTTTTATACACAGTTGCAAACTGTGTAATAACATGATGTAATGTACCATCACCGCCTGAAGGAGCTATATAATCAATACCCATATTTTTAAACTCACGCGCTACATCAGCAATTTCTTCTATTGATTTTGTATATTTCACTATGACGTTATCCCGCCCAATTTTTTCAGATATACCTTTGGGACTTTTCTTTGATAATTTATATTTCCTTGAGTTGAGATTAACAATAACACCAATCTTTTTCATATGGTATCCTTTATATGTTATGATATAATTTCACAATGATTTTGTATTTTCTATGTATGCATGGTATATGTGTCAAACCTTTTTGGTTATGGGCAAATCTAAAAACTGCTTCCTTCCTAAATTTTTATATAATATTAAAGAAGTTTTATCCTTATTTATTATGCCCACAATGGAACATCCAAGTAAACAATTTTTTTACAAATCCCCTTATTATTAAAAATATATTGACTGGATCTTTATTGCAAGAAAATATATATTGCAAATAACAAAATTGTTATATCAAATTATAGTTGGATTGTAATCTTTTATGGCAATTATTTGTATACGTGGTGGGTCTCTATCAGCGGGACATAATGTTATTACATCATATGTCGATATACTTTCCCATGATGGGCTGCTTCAAGCTCATACATTAATTAATCTTTCAAAATTGGGCGATAGTTCCTTTGAAGGAGTGTGGCAGTTTGATACTGTACTATTGCATAAGCCAGATATTTTGATACTGCATTTTGGAATAGATGATATTTATAGGCCAGTCTACCGTTCAGAATTTAAGGAAAACCTTGTACGAATGGTACAGAAAGCACGCAATGCATCAATTAATCATATTATTCTGCCAACACTACATCTGGTTAGAAATCAATACGACATGAATGCAGTAGACGTTTTTACACGTACTGTACGTGAAGTAGCATTAGATATGGATTGTTTGCTTGCAATGGTGCATATTGAATGGATAAACTATCTCTATGAAACAGGACAAAGCTTAGATAGGCTATTAACTGTCGATGATAGATATCCCAATGAACAGGGACATGCATTAATTGCTGAAGCGATCAAGAAAAAGTTGGTACATTTATTGTAAGGGCACAATTCAGTGTGCCCTTACAATAACTTTATTAATATACTAACTACATTATATTACCTGCAATTTTTTTAATCTGTTCTTCAGCTTCTTTGTTCATCTTTTCAAGTAGCTGTGCACAAGTTGGTATATCATCTATAAGTCCTATGGATTGTCCAACCATCAGTGGTGCTGCATCTACATCACCCTGTTCCCATGCTTTACTCATTCGTTCACCTGATATTAATGGGAACAGTTCCTCAAAGCCTCCACCTCGTTGTTCAATTTCCAATATTTTATTAACTACTTCATTTTTCAAAGCCCTTCCTTGTAAATGCAGGCTTTTCATGATAAGTGTCGTTTCATACTCCTGACGTTTGACAAGCTCCTGTTTAATATTATCATGTACCTCACATTCTTTTGTAGCTATAAAGCGGCTTGCCATCATAACGCCTTCAGCACCTAACATCAGCGCCGCTGCCATAGTTTTCCCATTTGCAATACCACCAACTGTAATAACTGGAATTTTTACAGTCTGTGCAATTTTTGTCGTTAACACCATGGTTGTTACATCATCATTTAACGGATGTCCGCCTTCCTCTATACCCGCTGCATAAATTCCATCGTATCCAACGTGTTCAGCATGAACGGCATGCCGTACTGCACCCACTTTATGAAAAAGTTTTACACCTGCTTTTTTCAGCATGTCAATATATTCCATACCACAAGCTTTATCAATAGGTGCTCCTGAAACTTCAATTCCTGCAACCTTTTCTTCAGCACATACTTTAAGATACATTTTATGATGCTCCCCTGTGATACGAACAGAAGGTAGTATTGTGACATTGACAAAAAATGGTTTGTCGGTTAATTTTCGTGTTTCACGGATAGCATTTCTGAATTCTTCTTCGGTATTGTAATTACCTGCTGTGAGATTCCCTATCCCACCTGCATTTGAAATTGCAGCACATAATTTTGGCTTACACAACCACATCATTGCACCACAAATAATAGGATATTTAACCCCAATCATCTCAGTAATCTTTGTTTTAATCATATAGAAACTCTCCTAAAAAATATTGTATTAAATTATTATCTCACAATCACTGATTGGAAATGCTGCGCATGAATGGATGTACCCAAAACGCCTATCGGCCTGTCTAAGTTTTACTCCTTCAGGTTGATATACTTTACCACTCACTAACTTAACCCTGCACAAACTGCATTCACCGCTTCGGCACAGTGATGGTACCACAATCCCATTTTTTTCAAGTGACTGAAGCAATGGTTCACCTGCACTAACGGTAAAACTGTTTTTCCCTCGTACTTTAATAACAAAGGTTGTGTTTCTATTAATATCTTTTGGCCATCCTGGCTGCGCAAAGACATCAGTGGGTACACCGTACATCTCCATTCGTAGCTGCTTTGGTTTTAATTCAAGCGGCTGCAATTCTTTGAGCAAATGTTCATATAATGCCTGTGGTCCGCAGATAAAGAATGTTTTATCGGAACTATCGCCCACTACTTCTTTTATGATTTTTGCTGTAATGTACCCTTTATATGTGCCTGTGCCTTCTTCAAGTACGGGGATATAGTGAAAATATGAATATTTGGAAGCTAGCATAGAAAAGTAATCATGAAAAATCAGCTCACCTGCATTTTTACTTCCATAGATAAGCCATATTTCCATTTCAGTTCCTGTATTGATAGCATGTTGTATCATTGACTTAAATGGCGTTATACCACTACCACCTGCAATACAGACAAGTTTCTTGCTATGGATAATGGGATTATGATAAAAATTACCTGCAGGGGCTGATATCTGCAAACTATCGCCTATGGTAATGCTATCAAGTAGAAAGCTTGATACTAAACCGCCCTCAACACGGCGTACTGTTATATCATAATAGACAATTTCATCTGGCGAAGACGATATGCTGTATGGACGTGATGTGCGTATTCCATTGATTTCAACAATCACCGATATATATTGACCAGCCTGAAACGGTGGAAGATATTTTTGTTTTGATGCCAGCCGCAATGTTTTTGTTGATTGTGTTTCTTCTATAACATCAATTACCTTAACATCAATGTTCTGCGGATGCAACCGTTCAACATATTTTTTTGCAAGGCCTCTGTCCAATCTATAATTATATCCGTAGCGTTTCAGTACTTCTATATCTGTTATAACTTTGTCATATCCTTCAAGCTGTTTTAATATCTGGCTGTCCATGTGTTACCCCCTATTTATTTCTCATTTCTTTCAGGATAGCGCGTGCAGCTGAATGCCCTGAAGTGAGTGTTGGCTGATAACCAGCAGAACCATACCAGCTGCCTGCACAATACAGCCCATCAACAGGCGGTTTTGGCGAAACAAACAACGTAGAGTCTTTCACATACTGGTCAAATCCGTACGCTCCGCCACCTGGATGTCCCAAATAGCGCATATGGGTAATTGGTGTCGCTATCTCCATTTCTTCAATATGGCTAATAAGTCCCGGGAAAACTTTTTCTGCATTTTTCAGCATGGCTTCAGCACATCGGCATTTTTCATCATTGTACTGATGGGGAGGCACTTTCAGCCATGGTTCGGCATACTTCATGGTAACCAATACAACCTGCGATGTCCCTTTTGGCACCATTTCATTGTCAAAAACATTATAACAGGTTAATATGAATGAACTTTGATCAGTTTCAAGTGTTTTCGATAGTTCATAATCAAAATCCATATTTGTGGTGTTGCTGATAAAATTTGTTTCTTCATTAATGCCAACTTCATGATACTCACAATCCAGACCGCAATATATGGTAAAGAACGATGTCCCCACGCTGCTTCCTTTATATTGATCCAGAATTTTCTGATTTTCCCCATCATCCATCATATCTACAAATGTGCTTATTGCTGAAGCATTGGACAGCACATACTTAGATTCAAACTGCTGACCAGCAGCTGTCCTAACGCCACAAGCCTTATTGTTTTTAACCAATATTTTTTCAACTTCAGTATTGAACAATACCTCTCCGCCATTTTCATATACCACTTCCAGCATTGCATTTGACAGCATCTGCGAACCGCCTTTAATATGATATGGTTTAAACTCTACATATGAAAAGAGCAATGCTGCCATATCACTGAAACAAAGTTTGGAAGGTGGCAGTCCCATGTATGTCCAGTATGGGCTTATGACTGCTTTTAGTAACGGATCATTAAAATATTCATCAAGTACTGATTGAGTATCTTTTAAAGCATATTTGTAATATAAGGGATATTTTTTTGGATTAATATCTGGGTCATTTAAGTAAAATGCACCAATAACTTCAGTGAAAAACTGCCATACAAAATCAAAAAACTTCTTTATTGCATCCTTTTCTTTAGGGAACTTGTCCTGCAACACTTTAATCAGTTCTTCTTTATTTGTGGGCAAAGTTACATCGATAACACCAGGTAACACAACCCGGTAAAGTTTTTCCATTTCAACAAATTCCAGTTTATTCAGCACACCAATGCTATCCAGTACACTTCTTAGTGGTCCTGGCCGTTCAGGAGTACCCAACCCGCTTAACTGATGAAGCGAGACTTCAAACTCAAATCTACCCCGGCAAAAGCTTGTTGCACACCCGCCGGGAATGTTGTGCTTTTCTATTAAAAGGATTTTAACTCCTTTTCGGGCAAGAGTAGCAGCTGCAGATAAACCCGCATTTCCTGCACCAATAATTATTACATCATACATTGTAGAACCTCCTTTAACATAACATTGTTATGTTAAAAAACTAAGAATTTTAGTCAACTATTTTTAAACAAAAAAAGTATTAAATCTCCAACTAAATTCAGTAATAATTCCTTAAAAAATATCATAATGAATATAGTGTACGCCCCGCCGCCAAAGGCTGCGGGGGTGTACACTATATTATATTTTGTTCAAATTTCCACATTTAGGAATAATTAATAAACTAAGTTTATCATTTATATAAAATACTTCGCTAACGATCTATAAAGTCACGCATACACTCTTTTTTTTGTTGAGACTATATGATTATTATAAATTATCACCAAAAACTAAAAGAGAGGCATGACCAACCTCTCTTTTAAAAAATTTTTTAACATATCCTGATATATTTATCGTTTTGCTAATGGGATATACTCTTTATAGCCATCAAGAGAAGATGCATACGCTGGCCGTATTATTTTATTATGAATTATCTGTTCTATCCTGTGAGCTGACCATCCACTAAACCTGGCCATTGCAAAAATAGGAGTAAACAGTTCCATAGGTATACCCATCATTTTGTAAATTAAGCCAGAATAAAAATCAACATTTGGTGAAGCAACTGTTCCTTTATATTTCTGTACTAAGCGTGAACCAATATCTGCAACTTTTGCAAAGAGATTGAATTCATCTAAATTCTTTTTCATCCTTGCAAATTCTTCTGCTTTTTGCCTGAAAATAATTGCACGTGGATCAGATTTTGTATAGACCGCATGACCTATACCATATATTTTACCACTTTTGTCATGAGCTTTCTTTTCAAGCATAAGCTTAAGATAATGTTCTACCTCTTCATCATCCTCCCAATCTTTAACATGCTGCTTAATATCTTTCATCATTTTCATGACTGCTTCGTTTGCTCCACCGTGTAAATGGCCGCTTAATGAAGCCACACCAGCACATAAAGCCATATAGGTATTGGCACCACTTGAAGTCACTGTTCGTACAGCAAATGTTGAGTTATTGCCTCCACCATGCTCTGCATGCAACATGAGAGCTAAATCAAAAAGTTTAGCTTCATATTCATCAGGTCGTTGGCCTCGCAACATATATAAAAAGTTTTCAGCAGTACTCCATTCAGGGTTGGGCTTTGTAATAAATAAATCACCCCCTTTTCTGAATTTCATTACATTATAATTATATGCAATGATTACCGGAGCTTTAGCAATAATGTTTATACACTGTCTGCTTACATCCTTTATATCTGTTGAATCGGGATCTGGATCACATCTGCTTAAATGTGAAATGACAGAATGTAAAGCATACATCTGATTATAGTTAACATCTTCCTGCATTATAATACTGCGTTCAAGTTTAGTCAATGGGCGTCTGTCAGCGATTACTTCTTCAAATCGCTCAAGATCCTTTTTATCTGGCAACTCACCGGTAAGCAGCAAATAGGTTACTTCATCAAATCCATATCTCCCTTCCTCCTGAATATGCTGTGCTAATTCACAGGCATCATACCCACAATAATAAAGCTTACCCTCAACTGGCTTAACAGTAAATGTCCCATCAGGATTTGGAATTTTTTCATACCCTATAACTATCCCTTTAGAAGTTATACCGGCTACAACTCCTGAACCATCCGGATTCCTGAGGCCTAATTTGATATCCTTTTTCTTAATCAACTCTGGAGAAATTGCATCATGCTCCAGCATCAGCTTTTCAATCTTCTTTAAGATGTTTTCCATCCACGCCTCCGTATTATTAATTGGTATTGGTTCTGCTGTTTTTGCCAGTATCATAGCCATATGAGTACCTACCTTTTTATAATTTATGACTATGATACACAGTATAGTGTAATGTACAAGAACATCTACATTAAATAACAAAATTTTCTATATATTTAACATTATTGCAATAAAAGAACAGGATTTTGTGGGATTTTCAAAGCAGCAATCAGATAGATTAACTAAAATTCAAGGTTCTAAATAATAACAAAAAATTTGTATCATAATTTTGTCAAGCTTTAAAATCACTTAATCTTACATAAAATGGATTCATGCGGCTTGAGCTCGCCTAAATCTATATGGTCACTATACATATAAATTTCCCTGTTACCCCAAACGTCAACAAGCTTACTTGTTGGTGTCATGATTGTTTTTAATAATCCTTTAAGTTGCACTATCTTTTTCCTGGTACTATCGGAAAAATTGAAAAATGCAATATAACCAGCTGAATTATATATAATTTCGGGCATCTCCTTTTCCATTATATCAACTGGATAAGATTTTTCTAAACTACAAATCTTACTCAATTCATCAATGGTATCTATCAGCTTCCAATCATCATTGTGCAATAAGGCCAAATTATCCGAAATAAAGTACATGCCACCTGTAATAATAACCGCATTGATCAGTGTCATCCTTTCTTCTTTTGAAAGTTTTGTTTCTGTTTTTCGCAACATGATACAATCAGGGTCATTGAGCCATAAAAACCTATTCATCTGAGATCGATTCAGTATACTTCGTATTGCAAATTTAGTGCATAATGCATGTGGATCACGTGTTAGATAGTAACGATATTTAGCCATCCAGTAAGGAGCAACGTCAGGGCCAATACGCATACCATCAACATGCCCTATTGATGCTGATAAAGGCGCACCACATCCCAGGATAAACACTCTATCACCGGCAATATCCCTGATCAAGGAGTATCCTAATTTCAAACGTTGAGCAGATGTTAAAGTCATATCATATGCCTTGCCGCACAATGAAGCAGCATACACAAAATCTAATTTCAAATATCCAAATCCCCATTCATGGACAAATGTATTAATAACCCCTTTTATGTATTCCTGATACTCAGGATGCGTAGTATCCAGAGCATAAAAATATCCAAATATATCCCAATTGGGATTCCATCCTGCAACAACTGGCTTCCCATCACTATCATGAAGAAACCAGTCAGGATGATTTTGATAAAGCATTGATTTTCGTGAAGCTATAAAGGGAGCAAGCCATATACCCGGAACCATCCCCATAGTCCTGATCTTGCGGGCAATTGGAGCAAGACCACTGGGGAATTTATTATTTATAGATAGCCAGTCACCTATTGCTGTTTGATAACCATCATCTATCTGGAAAACATCAAACCGCTTTCCTTTACTTCTTAAAACATGAAGATTGTGATAAATACTTTTTTCATCCACTTTTGTATAGTAATAGTACCAGGAACACCACCCCTTAGGTATTTTTCTTCGTAATGAAATTTGAGAACGAATGAGTGCAAAATATCGATCAAAAGCTTCGTTGATGTTTTTATTGGTAATTAAGTAAATTAAATCAGCTCTTAATTTTAATGAAGGGCTTACTATGATATTGCAAAAATCATGAATTATATCCAGCTGTATAGTGTTGTCGACAGTTAATGTATTTAAATATACATATTGATTAAACTGCCTTCCCTGCCCTATCACACAAAATGATGAATTTTCTGAACCAATAGCAGTAAACATGGTACTGTTAAAAGAGCCTTTTTTTCCTGAAGGCAAATTTCTGATATTATCCTGTAAGATATTCATGCAAGAAAGCCAGCTAGCCATTTCTTTATCATTCAATGAATAAGAACTGGTTAAACTCCATGACTGATAACCATTTTTAAATACACGATAATTCTCAGTTTTTGGAATGGAGAATCTGCCAATTGATGTAATAATTTTATCTAAGGATATATCCTCATCGGAAAGGTTGTCTATAGTATATTTTATAGCAAGATGATCTTCTTCATCTGATATAACAACAGTAATTCGTATAGTATCATCATTGATGATACAGGTGGTTTTCTTTTTACCCAATGCTGTTACAGGTAATGAGTGAATCTTATGAATAGTTTGATTTTGTAAGCGGTATATATATTGTATTTTCCATCCTTCAAAAAGTACATCCGGCTTTTTTAATTGTATTTTAAGTTCTTTTTTACTTTTCGATACAATCCATTCCATAATGGGCCTCTATTTTGATGAGCAATCAAGAATGTGATTATCAAATACGGAACCAATCAGCAGTGATGAATTGTATCGCACACCCACAGTAGAAGATTGAATTAATTTACCATCATCCAGGAATTCTATTTCTTTTTTGTAGCCATTATCAGTAAAAATAATTTTAATTATTTCGGATGGGGCAATTGCCTTTTCATTTTTTGAATGTTTTACAAATGTTAATAATTTTGGATGGCAACCTGCCCATAACATTCCCTGTCTGTCAAACGTTATATTATCAACACCTGTATTGCATTGTATATCATATAAAAACGTTAAATTATAATCTTTTTCAATAGCATATGCTTTTATACACTTACCTACAGGCGAAGCAACAAATAACTTTGACCTGTCAGGGCTTAATGTTACACCATTAGCATATTTAATATGTTGAGCTTTTATGTTAAATTTTTTCCCATCATAAAACAATACATACGAATTGGATAGCTGGAGATATTCCTCCAGAGCCTTGCCAAATGATGATTTGTTGCCATGATCATTGGTAACGTAGAATATATCTTCTGCTACCATGGCACAATCGTTGGGTGAAAACATAAGATTATGATCCTCAATGGATTGTATATATTTCAGATTGTTTTCTTTAACAAGAAATTTTTCAATATAATGACCATTAGTACGATGATTCACCACATACAGTAACAGCTTATCTTTTGTAATTTTAATTAAATCAATACCATGGGGATGAAACTCAAAAGGAAAATCAGATTTCATTTTATTGAGAACTTTTGTTTTTGTATTGTACGAAAATATTGCCCCATTTATATTCTGCCCACGAGCAAATGCTCTGCGGTCATCAGAAGAAATGTATGCAATCCCGGAATTATAATCTACAACGATATCTTCAGGCCCCGGTATAGAACCAACTGGTTTACATGAATAATTTGAAAATGGGGTTATTGTTTTAAATTCACCCGCATCATATAATGTTTTGATTACAAAGACTATAACTATAAGAATTAATACAATAATTGTTATAGTTGACTTTTTCATATATAGAACCTCCCAGAAGAATCATACATAAATTTATTTTTGTGCTAAATATACTATATGCAATACATTATAGTTTACTTGATGATAGTAAGATAGTGTATATGTCGTCAAGTATTATTACAATAAATTTTTTATGAATATTATTAAATTTTATTTACATCCTTCTTCATGGATTCCCATATCTCTTTAAGTCCCTTTTTCCACTTTTCATTTTCCAATGCTTTACCCCGCCATTTTCTACCTTCAATGACATTACGTTCCAGTACTTGCCAACCATGTTTATAATCAAACCACTTCCACTGGCTTCCAGCTTTATAGATACATTCACAATTTTCTATTTTAATCAATACATCTGAGGCTTTAACATAGTCAAAATAAACCCAGTGCATACCAGCATAAAAGATATATTCTGGATCTTGTATGCTCAATAATGCATCAAAACCCCTTGTATGATTAAAGCTTTTCCAGTCCAACCCTGCATGGTATATATATTTGGAAGAGTGCAATTCTATAAGGCGGGCAAGCCCCCTTTCATAATCAAACTGCTTCCAGAACCTCCCTGCCCTGAAGATATACTCATCATTATCCCATTTAAGAATTTGATTAATCCCGCATTGATAATCAAAGTTTTTCCAATAAATACCTGCATGATACAATCCATCGATATCATTATTTTTTATGAAATACTCCATTGCCAGAGCAACATCAAAGTATATCCAATCTTTGCCAGCTTTTACAATATAATCTGTTACATTGCAGGCTAATAGTTCCTGAACCAGGTTTAACGATCGGTCATGCTTTTCTAATCCTTCTCTGTAAATTGCCTGGGCTTTTTTTATGTTATCTTCTTTAATCATATTGTATGTTCTAAATCATCTAAAACAATATTGCTATGGTATCAAACAATGGGAATTGCTTTCCCAAATGGTGCCACAAAATTTTCATTGCGGCTTTTTGTTATTAGCCATAAGGTATTGGGATACGGCTTCAATCTATCAACATCATATATATATCCATCCGTAATGACAAGCACCATTTCCTTATGCCCTTTTAAATAGTCATTAAAAAATGATGAAAAGAAGGTTGCACCGCCATATCCTGATTTAATGAGCTTCCAGTCACCTTTTTTATATTCATACGGTCTTGCTGATGTGTCAGAACGTATGAATGTGTCCCCATGTTTTACCGGGATGAAATATTCTTCGTCAACACATACAAGAAAGACTTTATATTTGCCGGTTAAATCTTCTATAATCCCAAAAGCTGTTTCCAGATCTTCCCTTTGTGCCATCATAGAAGCAGAAATGTCGATAGCTACTGTGATTATTTCACTCTGTTTATAAGCCCTGCCTGCTATATATATTCCCCGGGCAACATATCTTCGGTTAAACCGCGAATGGGTGTAATACCACTCGTTTGAATGCGACATGTAGTCAATAATACTTTTGATATGATTTTTATAGTATGAACTATCGCACATATTAATTTTTTCAAGTAATGCCACTATATCCATATAAGACCGTTCAACAGCACACCATTCATCTTTTTTTGCATGGGCAATAATTTTATTCTTCACTGAGCGCTTGTTGGCGTTATCTTCGGCAAAATAATGGACACCGGTTGGAAGATGTGAATTTTCATCCTGGAGGACTATTTTTTCATCATCTACGGATGAATGAGAAAGATAATTTTTATAATTAAATTCATCATCATTTTCCTGGCTATTATTATGAGCTATCGCATACCGATCATCATGAAACATTCCTTTTTGTTTTTCTATATCACCATGATGATGTATAACTGTTAATTCATTTTGTTTTTTTAATAGCCACCGATATACATCCTCCCACAGTGGATCCTGGATAGCTGTTTCATCATAAAACTCCTGAGGAATAAATGGTAAGCCTTGAGGAATAGTAAGAACAGGTACATCCCACTGATATTGCCCTTTATGAGAAAAAAAACTTTTGCTATGGTTATGAATGAATGTATTGACCACCATATCCTGGGCAATGTTCTGCAACACAATATCACCTGCCTTTGCCCTGTGTTCATGTTCCAGTATGACATGAAGCATTTCATGAACTAAAAGACCAATAAATTCATCCTGCGAAATGGTGTTTAAAAAATCAGGATTGTAGTATAAAACCATTCTCTGTGATGCAACCAGTGATAATGTTGGGATTGATTGTGTTTCTACAAATTCAACGGCATGATAAAAATACGAGGTAAACCTGCTCTGTTTCCAGATTTTAAGAAGTGCTTCGTTAATAAACATATTGGCCATTGCTATTACACATCAAGAAAAACCTGAACTTTTTGCATGATACTCTGTTTTTCTTCCGGATTATCAATATAGTTTAACGCATCCGGTATTTGTGTAAACAGCCCACAGTCCCTTACCAGTGAATACATGAATGATACTCGTGTATCGGCGCGGGTGCAGGATACAAATTTCAAGAAATTGGATAACTTTTTCAGCAATTGTTCATCGGGGCTGCCACTTCTTTTTACATTGTCATCGTGCAGCATATGAATGGCGCCGTTAACAGCCCACAATATATCTTCAGCGGGAATAGTATCATTTAAAAGTTCTTGCAATTTATTTTCATCACCTGCAAGGATATCATTGCTGCTTATAGCTCGCGGCGATACATACTGTAAAATAAAATCTGTGCCGGCAATATCGCCAATTAAGGATATAATAATTTTTTGAAGCACCGTATAATCATTATTTAAGAGATAGTTCCTGAATTGCTCATCAGTCTGGAAATTATATGCCTTATACAGTGTATCTGAAACCTGATGCCATCCACGGGGATTAGGATTAACCGATGAACTATCCCATAATCTGTCAGGGTACGTTGCAATGTATTGGATAACCGCAGGATGAATGCCTTCTTCAATTGCCCACTGCAGCCAGTTTGAAGCATCCGGAACCAGATTAAATACTGCTAATCTACCATCAAGAGCAGAATCATCAAAATCAGTGATGACTGTATTATCTGAATCACCTAAATTACCTGCAAGGACAATAGCAGTCTTTGGTGGCAATATATGTTCGCCACACATACGCTCGGTTATAATCTGAAATAATGTCTGGATAACAGTTGGGTGAGCCCTGTTTGCCTCATCTAAAAACCATAAAATCCCATTATAGCCTTCCGGAATAGTTTCTGGAGGGATGAATCGCGGTCTGAAATAAATCATCCTTTTAAGATTGTTGTCGGGTACAGGATAGCCACCCAAGTCCACATTTTCTTTGAATGCTAATCGCGTATCTATGTAATAATAATTATGTTTTTTTGCAACCTGCTCTACAATTGCTGATTTTCCAACACCCGGATACCCAACTATTTTAATAGCATAGTTGATTGAACCTTCAGTTTGCAGGTATCTGTCAAGAATCTCAATTAATTCAATAGTTGATACTTCTACTGGCCGTTTCATAATAATTAATTCTATCGTAAACAATATATTTATTCAATAATTTATTTATATAGCTTCACCTATTGTCACATAAACACCAGTAAAGTTTTTACTAAATCCTATATCCAGGCGTGCATTAAGAGTTTGATCTTTCTTTAACTTAAATCGCAAACCTCCACCCCAGGTATAGACGATGCATTCTTTGTTAAAATCACGTATAGCCGGAGCAACTTCTCCAGCACCAGCAAAACCACACCCAATAAACCTCCAGAATAAAGGGAATCTATACTCTGCCTGTACAACAACGACATTGCGGTCCCTGTATCTACCTTCATACAAACCTCGCATAAGCTTTGCTCCTCCCATTTGTGACAATAAATAAAAAGGAGCCTGACCGTGTATATAACCCGAAAAAAATTGCAAAGCCAAAACATGCGAAAACCAGAAAGGTTCAAAGAAACGATAATCAAAGGTTACATTAATATAATCAAAATCACTTTTGATATATTTTGAATACTGTGTAATGGTAAAATTAGCATACGAACCATCACGCGTAAACAAGATGTCATCACGATTGTCATAATTTAAGGTAAATCCAAGACCGGAAACAAGCCCTTTATCTGCCCCTGGTAATATATTTGAGTCAATGAGTCCACCATCTTGAGCCTGTGTTGTTTTTCTTACATCTATGTGATACAACAAGCCAATATAAAATCCAGGAATAAATGCACGCTCAATAATATTTTTAAATGAAAATATCCTGGATGTATAGGCTTCTTTGTCCTCTTCTAAAGTATCCTGGCCAATTCCATAAAATTTATCGGGATAATTCATATACTGGAATTCATTCTTGATATGATATTTGTCTCTAAAAAAATAGAACTCAGGAAAAACCTGAAATATAAACTGATCATTTTGTGTATGGGTAAATGTTATTGCCAATGTTGTTGGACGCAATTTTATTGGTGGTATACTCATTATTATATCCTGAAAGTATGTCAAAAATACGACACCATAGGCAAACTGTGTTTCAGGTTTATAATAAAGATGTGGTATTATCAACCAGTCATTCTGGCTTATGACAACTATATCCTGTAATGGCTCACCTGTTACAGTATCTTTTATGTCAGTTTTTGCATACAAATTAGATGAAAAATAAATACATAATAAAAACAGTATTATACATAAACTGATTTTCGTGGATTTTCTTATGATAGATCTATTCATAATTACTATTATAGACATAAATATGAATCTATTCCCAAAAAATGGAACGAATGGCATTCATAACAGCTGCTACTGTTTTATTTTAATCCAGTAGTATACTAATCCTGTAGAGGTTAACACTATCCCTAACAGTGAAGGAATAAATGCAGTAATCAGTGTAACTATTAAATATATTACATAAAATAAAACTACCAGAATTACAGTGGTAGGATATCCCCATGTCTTAAATGGCCTTACAGCCTCAGGGTATTTTCTACGTAAAACAATAACACTTGTTAAAGTCAATATATTAAAAATGGTTCCTGTTGCCGAAAAATAATCAATGACTGCTTCATAAGAATTTTTATATATCGATGCAAAAATTACCAGTACACATGCCCAAACACCCTGCATAACCATTGCATTATTAGGTGTTTTATAGGTATCATGAACCTGTGCACACCATGAAAAAAATAAATTATCCTGTGCCATGGCGTGCCATGTCCGCGCTTTTACCATTACCTGAGTACCAACATTGCCAAATGTATTAATCATTACTGCATATGCAACAAGCAGTGCCCCTGCTGCACCAAGAGCATTTTGCAAAGCATCAACCGCTATCCATTTTGAAATTGCAAATTTATCTACCGGTATCTGAAACAGATACGCTGCATTAGCACTCATATAAAGAATCAAAACACACGCGATACCAATCAGTAACGACATTGGCAGGTTTTTTCTGGGATTCTTTACCTCTTCGGCAACATACGTTGCCCCTTCCCAGCCACTGAATGCAAAAAATGCATACCTGAGAGCAGCTCCAATTCCCAGAATATGAGTAAACGTAAAATGCTCTGGCAAAAGTGGTGTATAGAAATTATGAACATTACCATTTTTTGCAAAACACGCTATTATAATGTAACCAAGCGCAATGACTTTTGATGAACTGATAATAATTTGTACAACGCCACTGAGCTTAACACCAAAACAATTAATAATGGTATGAAACACTATTATAAGTAATGCAATGATAACAACCATAGCATGAGATAGATATATCCCTGAAGAAATTTCAAGGGAAGCCTGAGTATATTCGGCAAAGACCAATGCCACAGCAGCAATAGCTCCTGTTTCAGATACAAAGAACATTGCCCACCCACGTAAAAATGCAATCAAAGGGCCATATGCTTCTTTTAAATATATATAGGGACCACCAGACCGTGGCATCATTGCTACCAGTTCAGCATAACACACTGCAGCAAAAATTGTAATAACTGCACCAATAATCCAGACGCTTCCAAAAAGCAGTGTTGACCCCACAAGAGCCATAATGGGTCCGGGTGTTCTGAAGATGCCTGATCCAATAATACGGCTTATTACAATAGAAACAGCTGAAGGTAACCCCAATCCCCGAGTTAAATTTGTTTCTTCAGTAAAATTCTTATTATTGATGTTATGCATGGTGGTTATTGCGCAGGATGGTAGGTATAGTTACGCTTTATGTATATATCTTCAACCTTAAAATCATTAGAACGCAATAAATTAAATAACTCCCTTGCCAGCGTAAGATTAGATAATCCAATTACCACTCCACAATGTCTGGTTATAGCATTAGGAACAGGTAATAACGCATATGATAATTCAGGATAATTGTTCTGCAACCAGTAATGTGCACGCATTCCTTCGGCAACTGACACAAATGTGATTAAACATCGGGTAGTATCTTTTCTGAAAAGAGAAACAAAAATTTTGTGAATATGCAATCGTACCCCTAATAGAAAAAAAGCAATCATATCAAATAATGATTGAGGTTTATATCCTTTCCCTTTTATTATTTCAAAACGGGCAGTTGAATTATCAATGACAACGGTGTTCATGATATTACCCGATTCAACACACCATTGCTCTATCTCTTTCTTCATAGAAGGGTCATCGGAAATAATCTCTACAGATGAACCATCACTGACGGTATTCATAGTTTTAGCAATCAATGCAACAGATATGGGACAACTATATCCACGGGTATCTATAACTGTTTTTTCACTTTGATTTTTAGCCATCAAACTATGACCTGATAGAGTATATCTTAATTATGATATGCATACTGCAACATGTTTCTATATTTATTATATGTATAATACCTGAACTTTAATATATAGTAACGGTTTGTGATGAGTTTTGAATTTTTAAAATCATATGGCGAAAAAAGTATAGGATTTGCTAAAATTGCTAACATCCTGGATTTTTCATCAGTGCTTAGCTGATATATATTTCTTCCAAAATAGTAATATGAAGCATTTTTAATTCCAAATACTCCCTTACCTAATTCACAATAGTTAAGATATAATTCAAGTATCCTATCCTTATCCAGAATCATTTCCATTTCCAATGAAATCAAAAGTTCAACATATTTTCTGATAATTGATTTAACTGGCAGTAGAAAAAGAGTGCGCGATAGTTGCTGGGTTATAGTGCTGGCTCCATACATTCTATATCCAACTTTATAATTAATTACTATCGCCCGTTTGATTGCTTCAATATCAATACCATTATGTTTATAAAATTTATAATCTTCTATTGAGACAACCATCTTTTTAATGTCATCAGGGATTTTCTTAAATGGTATGAACTTTACCGGTTTTACCGTATAACCATCAACATACAACCGGTATGCCATTAACGGTGTTGTATAGGGGTTATGATTAGAATAATATAATAGTAAAGCCCCCATACCCAGAAAAAAGACTATATGAAGAGCTATCGCCGCTTTAATAATTTTTTTTGTGAAAGCCCACTTATAGTTCAAAGATTCCAAATAATAATCAGTTGTATTACTCCAGCGTTTTAAACGCCCATACATCATTTTTAAATCCTGTACCATCAAAACCACCTATTAAAATAATTCTGTCTTTGAAAACAGTACAACTGTGCGAAACCCGCTCACCCATTGGCGTGAAGCTTGAAAAAAGTTCCCAATCTTTCCCATTGTCCGACCTGTAAACAGTGCCTCCTTTTCTGAATCCACCAATAACCCACAATGATTTTTTATACACCACTGCCCCATGGCCACCGCCAGCAAAAAAAGGCATATTGCTTGCCACTTTATGCCAGTGAATTCCATCAGATGAATTCCACACATCGCTGAAGCTTGTAAAATTATTGTTTCCGTCAACACGGATACCGCCAATCACCCATAATTTATTGTTAAATGATGTCAAAACATGTCCACCACGTGAACCAAAAGGTAAATTTCCTGCTACTTTATGCCAGCTAATACCATCGTCCGATTTGAAAGCTTCTGCGCCACAGGCAATACCTCCAACCAGCAAAATAGTGTTTTTAAATACTGTACATGCATGTCCGCCACGGGGCATAAATTCAGCCGTTTCTTTTACACACTGCCAGCTAATGCCATCATCTGTTGCCCATACGTCATTCAGGTCAATAATATTTCGTGATTCATCAAATGTAAGCCCACCAACAATATATAATTTATCATTATATACAAATGCAGTATGTCCTGCCCTTGGTTTAAAAGGCATTGGCCCGGCATTATACCAGTGTAATCCCTCTTTAGAATACCATACATCGTTATACGGATTATTGCCGTCCCATCCACCTATAAGCCATAATTTCCCTTTGAAGACAGTGCAGGTATGCCCTGCCCTGCCAGAAAATGGTGCATGCAAAAGATAACGGGTAAAGCTTGATTCTTTTTCGTTAAAACCAATCAGCAGTGAAGTAGCAAAAACAATCAGCCCTGTAATTAATAGTACTGTTACACCATATTTATATAAAATTCTAAAATTCATATGTATTCTTTAAGTTTACCTGACAATGTTATTTAGTTTTCTATTACAGTCTTTTTTATCGCTATATTGTATTTTTTCAATTTATTATGCATTGTTTTACGCGATACATTAATGGCCTTTGCTGTTAAGGAAATATTATAATCAAAATGTTTCAACATTTCTTCAATATATTCTTTTTCAATTTCGTCAAGCGTTTTAACATATTGGGCCTTGCTTTCACTATCTTCTATTTTTTTTGTAGTTGCATCAGTCTCAGAAATGACATGGTTTATGTTTTCGGATTCAACATCTATGGCTTTTGCTTTTGGTTTATTATATTCTTCAAATTCCAAAACGCTTTTAACAACATCAAGTTTAACGGCAGGTTCCGTTGAAAGTAGTACAAGCCGTTTGATAACATTTTCCAGCTGCCGCACATTGCCAGGCCAGTGATAATCTGTCAAATATAATCGTGACTGTAAATCAAGTGAAATATTCCGACCATATTCGGTTGTAAATTTATTCAGGAAGTAATCAATAAAAAGGGGGATATCTTCTTTTCGCTCTTTTAAGGGGGGCAAATAAATTGGCACCACATTTAAACGATAATATAAATCTTCCCTGAATGTGCCCTGCTTAACCATCTCGCGTATGTCGCGGTTACTTGCAGCAACAATTCGTGTGTCCACTTTAATGATTTCGTTACCACCAATGCGCTCAAATTCTTTTTCCTGCAAAACACGCAACAGTTTTGCCTGCATATCAAATGAAAGGTTACTTATCTCATCAAGAAAAAGAGTCCCTTTACTGGCAACTTCAAACTTTCCAATTTTTCGGGCGATAGCACCTGTGAATGCTCCCTTTTCATGGCCAAACAGTTCACTACCAATTAAATCCTGTGGTATTGTACTGCAGTCAATTGATTTGAAAGGATATTGTTTGCGATTACTGTTATAATGGATAGCTTTTGCAATAATCTCTTTGCCAGTGCCACTTTCACCAATTATTAAAATGGTACTATCAGTATCAATAACACGTTCCAGCGTTGCAAAGATACGCTGCATCTTTGGTGACTTGCCAATGATATTTTTAAACCTGAAACTTTCTCCAACTTTTTCGCGAAGCTCATTGACTTCGTTTTCCAGATCAAGTTTTTCAACTATATTTTTCAGTATAACCAGAAGCTTATCGGTATCAAATGGTTTTACCAGATAATCATACGCTCCTAATTTCATGGATGTTATTGCCAGTTGCACATCGTTTGAAGCGGTGATCACCACCACTACAATATCAAGTTTTAAATCACGTATTGTCTGTAACACCTCAATGCCGTTTTTACCAGGCATTTGCAGGTCAAGTATCAATATATCATATTTATTTTTTGTTAATTCCTCAATTATAGTATCACCACGGTCAATGGTACTGACATAAAATGATCCTTCAAGCAGATCTTTTAACAGGTCACGAATGCCTTTCTCATCATCTGCAATAAGCACTCTATAATATTTTTCTAGAATAGTGTTCATGGTCACAGCATTATGTATAAAAAATATTTATATTGGGATCTGAAGAGTAAATCCATTCCTATCTTGTAAAAATGTAAACAGCCATCCACTGCGCTGTGCAATGCAATACACTTTAAAAAGCTCCGTACCCTTACTAAAAAACTGCTTACACTGGAAAGGGTAATAAAAAATATCTTCAGGGATACTATCGAATACTACACCCGAAAAATTGATACTGACATTACACTGCATTTCTTTTGAAGCATTAAGATGCAACGATGAGCCCGAAAAATATTTCCAATTAAAACCATTGATGATGCTGCTCAGGCATTGTTGAAATCTATTGATATACAGTGATACACTGAATTGGTCATTGTGTTCAATTGTAATATACTCGCGATAGGAAGATTCTTCAACTATCGTACACAAAACTTCTGGAAAAGCGCACTCTGCAATATCATCGTCTATTACAGTAAATGCATCATACAACTGTGTAAAAATAGTATCAATGCGTTCGGATTGCTCAATAATCATGTTCTGCGACTTGACAATTAAGGCAGGCTCATTTTTTTGCGATAGTAACTGTGCATATCCCTTTACTGTGGTTAAAGGGTTGCGGACTTCATGAGCAATATTTCGTATTACTCGTTCAATGATATCAACTTCATGCATGTGTGCTTTAATCTAATTCAATTTGCTTCGCATCGGCCCATAGACGCTCTAACTGATAAAATTCACGTGTTTCTTTAGTAAATATGTGAATGATAATATCATTGTAATCCAGAACAATCCATGGTGAATTGGTTGTGGTACGCGAACGCTCTTTTATTCCCATATCAAGAAAATATTTATGAACTTCTCGTGCCAGTGCCTTGCAATGTAATATGGAATTGCCGGTACATATTAAAAAATAATCAAGATATGAATTCACTTCCCTTAAATCAAGAAAGACGATATCAATGGCCTTTGTATCATCAAGGACCTTTTTACATCCTTTCATCAGGGATAATACTACAGGATCTATCGAATGTTTGGGTTTTTTACTTTTTGCTGTCACTGTGAATAATCCTTTCCTACTATTACTAATACATCTGCTAACTGTGATGAGTCAACTATATGATACATAGTATCAATTCCAAGAATTGAAGATACTTTTAAAGCCGAGTTTAAATTTCCTTTTTGATTTATTATAACGGTTTTGTCAGTTACCTCATACGGTGATGTACCAAATTCAACCACTGTAAGCCCTTCACGCGTCAACACATTGCGCATCTTTCGCGCAAGCCCGGGGATATCCGATCCATTTAAAATTTTAACTTTAATAGATTCAGAATCTTTAATATCAAGAACCAGAGGGCGCAAGAACTTTTGTTCATATAATTTTCTGGTAATATCATCCACCGTGTAATTATTGTCCTTATCCATCTTGCCTGGCATAATGGTTGTATATACAGTCCTGGCATCATACACAACATCAATAAGGGATAACATTTCCTGTAATAATAAATTGGTGTTAATTGAACTGACCATTTCACTAATATGCTCTTTATTTGCATACTTTTTATATAATTCTTTATTTGTGAAAAGGGTAAGGGCAATATCCATTATTCTATCGTATTTCAGATAAATTGAATTTTGTTCAACTTTATTAATATACCATAAAGCCTTACGGCCATCACAATAATTGATACCAGTTGTATATCCTAAATCCATTTTTACCTGGTCAAGTATATATAAATTTATTCCATCAATTAAATCAATAATTTTTATGGCATCTGAAGCATACAATTCAATATAAAACGGTAATGTTATATGAAGGTCATCTTCAAGTGAGTCTATTATATCACTGTAATCAGAAAACGAAAGTGATTCAAGCCTTTTTGCTTTTCCGGTTCTTTTATTAAGAGTCACCAGATAATTTGGTGGAACAAATGTAACACCTATACTTTTTTTTTCAGGATTAAAATGAAGAATTGCATAAAACGAATGCCGCCTTTCATTATATTCATTGCTAGCAGTTACAAGAATATTAATCAATTCTTTATTAGCAGCCAGTGTGTCTATGGCATTACGTGTAAACCTGCGGTAAATATAAAATATACCCATTACTATTATACAAATTAATGTAATAGAAACAATTAAACGTATTTTATCTTTCACTTTTATATAACCCATGCTTATAGATATATTGTTCTACCCTGCCAGGTAATAAATACTTGATGGATTTGCCATTTCTTACCCTGTCACGGATAACAGATGAGCTAACATCGATAACAGGATTTTTTGCACAGTGAATGCGTGACATATACTTGTTAAAACGTTTATGCAGTACATCACCAGGACGTTTCATTATGATGAAATCAATTGTCATAAGCAGACGCTTCCATTCTTTCCATGTATTAATTTCATTGAATGCATCACATCCAATAATAAAAAACAATTCCCAGTCCGGGTTTTTCTGTAATATTTCTTCAACGGTATAAATAGTATAGGATGGCTTTTCTCTGTCAATCTCAAGCCGTGAAACTTTGAAATAATCTACACCTTCAATGGCCAGCTTAATCATTTGATAACGATGTTCTGCCGACACATCATCTTCCAATTCCTTGTGAACCGGATACTTTGTTGGAACAAATACAACAAAATCTAAATTAAATTCTTCATGTATAAACTGAGCATTAATGAGGTGCCCTATGTGAACAGGATTAAATGTACCACCAAATATACCAACCTTCAAATGAGCCTCACCGTATATACATATTTGATTCATCTTTATGAATTCAGTGTAGCAGTCAAGAAAATTTATTAATCAGTATGGATCCACTGCGCGTCAACCTTATGTTTTTGGGCAAAACTATCTAATTTTTTAGGATAATGTTGTTTTACTATTTTCACCATTTGTTTCTTTAAGGTTTTGTCAGATAGCTCATATACTTCATCAAAAAAGTGTAAAAGTTCTTTGCCGCCATATAAAGCCAAAACATTCAAAATCACTCTTTTAGATGCAATATTTTCTTCCTGTTTATAGCGTTCAAATAAAAAAGGCTTATCTATAATATGTAATTCATATAATGTACAATACCCTGTTAATCTTTCTAAGGGATTATTGCTGTAAAGTTTGTTATTGATAGTGGAGTACGTATATAATGGCTGTGTTATAAAGAATGATATTGCAGTACTACCTGATACCGTTTTAGCTACAAGCAATTTCCCTAAAATAAAACCGGCAACTATACTTGTAGATACTATGAACGCTATCCGTATTAAATTCTGCTTGTTTATCATCATTGTAAAGCCTTTATAAAGTCATCAATAATTGAGCTATGGCTACTATCTGACCTGACGATAGTAATAATGCATTATAATGTCAATAATGATTAATAGTGTTTCTATCAAATAGTAATGGTAAACCTGAATTGCAATCCCTTTTTCTTTTCAGTATTAAAAGTTAGTATAGCATCATATGTACCCTTGTTCTTTAATGAGACATCCGAACCATAGTGATTTTTCATATGAATAAGGGTATATGTTTTGCTGTTTGTTTTGCTTTGAATATGTAATATTGCACTTTTAATAGTTCCCGCATCATTACCTTTTACAAAAATAGACATATGATGAGTAATATCAGGATCAAGCTTGCTGGCATCAAATTTCATTCCACTTTCTTTCATCATCTGTTCCATGGCGGTTTTAATATCATTCAGATACACTTCTATTGATAATCCATCTTTTTGTGCTTGAAACACCATTGTACCCATAGCTTTATGCGTTGATTTACCACCTTCATGCCCATGGTGCATGTGTTGAGACTGACCAAAAGCAGCATACATCATTAACAGCACAACTGTTAAACAAGCTATTGATTTTTTCATACAATCCCCCTTATAGTTATTATTGTAAATTAAGTTCTCGCTTTTTCCAGAGATAATATATAGCCGGATATACAAGAAGCTCCATAATAAAAGAAGTTGTCAATCCTCCAACCATAGGAGCAGCAATTCGTTTCATCATATCAGCACCTGTTCCGGTAGACCACATGATAGGTAATAGCCCTATCATGGTTGTCATCACTGTCATCATCTTGGGCCGTATTCTTTGTACTGCACCATGCATTATTGCATTCTTCAAGCCTTCAATAGTTTTCAATCTACTATCTTTTCTGGCTTCTTCATAAGAAAGATCTAAGAATAATAACATAAATACTCCCGTTTCTGCATCAAGCCCCATCAACGCAATCATACCAACCCAAGTAGCAATTGAGATATTATATCCCAGGATATACATTAACAGTACGGCACCAATTAATGAAAATGGAACAGCTAACAATACAATTATAGTCTTAATTATGCTCCCTGTATTAATAAATAAAATTAATATTATTAAAATAATTGTAACCGGTAAAATAATCATCAAACGTTTTTTTACCCGCAAAATATTTTCATATTGGCCACTGAATGTGACAGTATACCCTGCGGGTATTTTTAAGGATTTATAAACCACTTCTTTTGCATTATTTACATATGATCCAATATCTACAGTATCATAAATATCAACAAATACATAGCCAGTTGTCATCCCATTCTCATTTCGAATCATAGATGGTCCATAAGATAGTGTAATAGTGGCCACTTCCTGTAGTGGAACATGGAATTTATTTTTTGTAGGTATTAACACCCTTTTCAGTTCATCTATGTTATTTCTGAAATCTCTTTGATATCGTACATTAATGGAATATCGCTCCCTGGAATTTTCAATAGTAGTAATAACCGTTTGCCCCCCAATAGCTGTTGCAATAATGGTCTGTAAATCTTCTACTGTTAAACCATATTGGGCTAATGCATTTCTATCTGGAATAATATTAACATAATATCCTCCACCCACACGTTCTGCATATACACTGCGAGTTCCCTCTAAATCTTTTATCAGCCCTTCAATGTTCATGCCAATTTTTTCAATTTCTTTAATATCCCCACCCATAATTTTAATTCCAATCGGCGTACGTATACCGGTAGTTAACATATCAATACGTCCTTTTATTGGCATTGTCCATGCATTGGTTACTCCTGGAACCTTTAAAGCACTATCCATCATGGCAATGAGTTCCGAATACGATATATGTTCAGGCCATACAAGACGTAATAATTTTTTTAGTGGTTCTGGAGCCCAAGGGGAATACCATTGTTCTTTTGTTCGCCATTGTTCCTTTGGTTTAAGTACTATAGTGGTTTCTATCATTGACAAAGGAGCTGGATCAGTTGAAGTTTCCGCTCTGCCTGCTTTCCCAAAAACTGATTCAACCTCAGGAAAACTTTTTAAAACCTTATCCTGATACAACAAGAGCTTTCTGGCTTCAGTAAGTGAAATTCCAGGTAATGTTGTGGGCATATACAGAATTGTTCCCTCATTGAGAGGTGGCATAAATTCTGAACCCAGTGAAAAAAAGACTGGTATTGTGATAATGAAAATAATTAATGAACTACCTATTACATGTTTTGGGTACTTCAATACAAATCTACATGCAGGCTCATACATCTTAAAAAGTGATTTACTGATTGGATGTTTTTCTTCAGGATAATATTTTCCAATAAAGAGTGTTGTAAGAATTTTTGATACTTTTTTTGATTTTAGTTTATATGGCTCTAATCGTGTAAAGAGCATTCGCACTGCTGGATCAAGTGTTATAGCTAATAGAGCTGCCAGTGCCATGGTTAACGTTTTGGTCCATGCAAGCGGTGTAAAAAGCCTTCCTTCCTGATCAACAAGAGTAAAAATAGGTAAAAATGCAGTTGTTATCACCAGTAATGAAAAAAACACTGACGGTCCAACTTCCATAAGTGCCTCTAAACGCACTGCATGATAATCTCCTTTTCTTCCATTTGCTATCCAGTGTTCAATTTTCTTATATGCATTCTCAACTTCTACAATTGCTCCATCAACCAGAACCCCAATAGAAATAGCAATCCCTGTTAAACTCATAATATTAGAAGTGATTTTCATAAAATACATAGGTATGAAAGCAAGAATAACTGATATAGGAATTGTTATAATTGGTACAAGGGCTGATGGAATATGCCACAAGAATATCAAAATAACTATGCTCACAACAATCATCTCTTCTATAAGCGCGCCTGTTAATGTAGAGATTGATTGCTTAATTAAACCTGATCTGTCATACACAGGCACTATCTGTACTCCTTCAGGTAATCCTTCTTTAACTTCCTGAATTTTTTCTTTAACTTTTTTGATTACAGTAAGGGCATTTTCTTTATGGCGCATAACGATGATTCCCCCAACCACCTCACCCTCACCATTGAATTCAGCAATACCTCGCCTGATCTGCGGCCCTACAGTTACATCAGCCACATGCTCAAGTAAAACGGGAGTGGGGATATTCGATTTAATCACAACTTTTTTTAAAGCATTAATATTCTCTATATATCCTTCCGCTCTCACCATATATTCTTTGCCCGACCATTCAATGAGGCGACCACCCATTTCATTTGTGCTTTTTCTAATTGCTTCTATGACATCCAATAAACTGATATCATAACTATGTAATGTATTGGGATTAATAGTAACCTGTAATTGCTTCTCAAAACCACCAACTGTTGCAACTTCAGCAACCCCAGGAACCGATTGCAGTGAATACTTAATATACCAGTCCTGCAATGTCCTCAATTGCGAAAGATCATATTTCCCACTTTTATCAATCAATGCATACTGATAAATCCACCCCACCCCTGTTGCATCCGGTCCCAATTCCATTTTAACGTCCTGTGGCAATGATCCCTGCAACTTAGAAAGATACTCAACCACCCTGCTTCGTGCCCAATAAATATCAGTTCCATCTTCAAAGATAACATAGATATATGAAAATCCGTAGTCACTGAATCCACGGATGGTTTTAACCTTTGGTGCTCCCAATAAAGCCGAAACAATTGGGTATGTTACCTGATCCTCAACTATCTGGGGGCTTCTGTCCCACCTGGTATAAATTATCACCTGTGTATCAGATAAATCTGGAATGGCATCAAGAGGAATGTTATCAATAGCATAGACAGCATATAATAGCAAAAACGATATAACAAATAAAACCAAAGCTTTATTATGAACAGAGAATGAGATAATTTTTTTAATCATATTTTTTTACCATGATCTAACATCAATGAGCATGGCCTTCATTTACATTACTGAATACAGCTTTTAATTGCGATTCAGAATCAATCAGGAAATTTGCAGGGGATACAATAACATCACCTTTCCTTACACCTTTTAATACTTGATAATATCCATTATCCCCCAAAGCTCCTAATATAACTTCATGTGGCATCAACGTTTCATCAGTATGTTTTACAAATACATAATTTTTTTCGCCAGTTTTAAATACTGCCTGTTCTGATATAGCCAGATGTCTTCCAGTAGAATATCGCAATAACATTTCACCATATAATCCCGGTTTAAGCTCTATTGAAGTATTATAAAATAATGCTCTGACTTTTACAGTACGGGTTTGCTCATTGACAAAAGGATACACAAATTGCACATTCCCCCTATATTCTTTATTACCCCAGTACGGTATGCGCAACGTAGCCATCATTCCCGGTTTTATATACGGCAAATCAGGCTGATAAACTTCAGCAATTGCCCATACTGTTGTAAGGTCAACAATCGTCATTAAAATTTCATTAGAATTTACTTTTTGACCCTCAAAAACATTTTTGTCTATAACGTATCCTGTATACGGCGAATATATAGTTACAGCTCTTGAGGCTTCTCTTTTTGTTTCTATTTCGTTAACCTGTTTTTCAGTAAGGCCATAGAGCAACAGTTTTTCTTTCGAAGATTTTTTAAGATTTAATAGCGTACCAGTAACAGTTTGATTATTGGATAGTGTTTCAATAGAATTAATGATAGAAATATATTCACTGACCGCTGCATACAGTTCAGGACTGTAAAGTGAAAGCAATGGTTCTCCTTTTGAAATGAACTGACCCGTTTTATTAACAAATAATTTATCAACCCAACCTGAAATTCTGAAACTAATTTTATATGTTTTTTCTTCATTTGCCATTATTGTTGCTGATGTCCGCAATTCTTTTACGATGTCTTTAATCCCAACTGTTTCATACGTTAAACCCAGTATATTTGCCTTTTCACCAAGTGATAAGGAAGCATATCCTACAATATCCTGATGTTCTTTATGCGATTCATTTTTCTTTTCCTCTTTAACTGGAACAAGGTCCATGCCGCATATTGGACAACTACCTGGTTTATCCGAAATGATTTGTGGATGCATTGGACAGGTATAGCTAACTTTTGTGGCACTTTTATCAGCTATATTTTGGCGATAGTTACCAACAATAAATACTATTGCGGCAATAACTATGACAATTACAACAATTAGAATAAACAATTTTTTCATTGTACACCAGACCAATCAAGTATTGATGTATCACCCTGTAAAAAATATAAAAATGAAACCGATTTACAATATTCTTTAATCGTATTCAGTTGCTCCTGCTTATAATTTAATAACAAACGAATGGTATCCATCAATTTCATAAATTCAGTAGTCCCTGTACGATAGTAGGCAATATCAGTCTGCAGCATTGCTTCAAGTTGCGGTATAATATGTTTTGAATACAATTCATAAAATTGTTTCCACTTCTCAGTATTAATAGATATTGTAGAAAGCGCAAATGTAATTTCATTTTTCTTATCATTACGCTCTGCTTCAGACTGGCCTTTTTTAATTTTCATTTCCTGAATTGCAGGTATATTTTTGCTTATAAACCATGCTGGTATATTGAATGTTGCCATAACGCTAAACATATCATCACGTTTTGCACCCTGTGGTGTTTTATCACGCTGCATATATGAAACACCCACTTCCACATCCGGATACAGATCTTTTTGTGTAAGATTTATTGCTTCTTCATCTATGAGAATTTGAAGCGATAGTAACTGCAATTCAGGATTTTCGCGTAAAACTTTTTCACTTACAGCAGTGTCTGGTTGGTTATGGATTGTTATAGTATCATAATTGAAGTCAGCACTATAGTTTTTCTTTTCACCATTACTATCGCCAAGAAGGTATGCTATGTTTTCTTCAGTTTCAGCAATTGCAGCAGTAACCTTAATTATCTCTTCATCAAGTTTGGATAATTCTACGCTTATTTTCAGCACGTCCGATACCATACCAATTCCGGCAGTGCTTCTTGATTTCTGAATTTCCAGAAGAATGGTTAGATATTTTTTTGTTTCTTCTATAATTTTTATATATTCTTTCAAATACGCAATTTCAAAAAAGTACGAACGCACTGCATGGAGATAATATGCCTGATATAATCGATACATTTCCTGAGCTTTTTGATATTCAAGTATTGCTATACGTTCTTTAGCAGATAATTTCCCAAAAGAAGGAAACATCTGGTATATGCCAATTTCTTTACTGGTCATATCTGATTCATTGAACGATGGTTTACTAACTGGAATATTGTTCAATCCCAATGTAACTTTTGGATCAGGTAACGATGAAGTAACAGTGATTTTATTTTTAAATTGATCTACCTGAAGCTTCATTGCTTTTAATTTAAAATTATTTTCAAGAACCTTATGTTGTACTAATACTAAATCTATTGACTGCGGCCATAACCATAAAGGAGTTATGAAAATATATAAAAAAACAAGAAGTGTTATGCTCATTGAATACGTCATTCTATTTACGTTTGAACTTTTCATCGTCTTTTTCTTTTGTAATATACTACCATAAAAGTAGTATATAACAAGTTCATAATTAAATCAATAAAAATATTTAATAAAAAGATAATTGTAAATATTTCTAAATTTTTTATACACCATTGTATGTATTTTTTACTTTATAATAAATGAATTGGAATGGGACTATATTCTATTGATTACTGAATACGTTTACGGCTTTTTATGAAAATATAAATCGATTATAAATATAATGTACATTCCCGCCAAATATGGGGATATAAATTATGATGTTCAGATTTCTCATTTATAAATTTATCGCAATTATATTCTTATTGGTTATAGCATAAATAAGAAAAAACCACCATTTGAACAATCTAAAAGAATGTATTATAAAATGAAGCTATATGTTGCTGCTGCAGTAACACCCATCATTTGATGATATTTGAATGCATCTTCAATATTTCTGTCCTCATATAAACGCTGATATCTTCCACCCAAATATACAGTTACTGAAGCAGGTGCAATATAATAACCTAATGAAGCGGATGTATTTATCCCTTTTGTAATCATAGATGAAGAACTATCAACCAGATCAGCCTTCCCTTTCATATATACATAGCTAACATTTCCGGTAAAATAGAGATTACTCACAATATTCAAAATTATTGATAATCCCGTACCTGGACCATACATATAATAAGATGCTTCTTCATTTGATACTGAAAAATCAAATTGTACATATTTGCCACCAATAAATAACTTAATGTTATTAGTAATCCCATAATTAATCGTTATATCAAAATCATATCGGTTAAAATTACCAAAGGTAACACCACCTCCTGAATACTCCGGATTATTGAATTGCCCATATAAGAAGACGCCGGCAATACTCCAATTTTCCAAAAAATTGAGTGACATTACTGGCCCATACATAATACTTCTATCAGTTTCTATTGTGCCACCTCCCGCACTTTTCTCAACAGCAATCTCCCATGTTGTATACCAGGTTGAAGCTCCTACACTCAAATTTGCTGCAAAACTTACTGCAGTAAAAAGAAGAATGAATAGTATAGTACATGTAGTATAAATATTTTTCATGATTTTCCTCCTCAATGTAAAATGTTGCCCAAAATCTATTCCAGAATATACTTCACCACTTTTAATGGTAGATTGTATTTTCCGATTACTATTACAATTTTAAAGGTACAACCTATCAAATTGTATTAATATATACATTGAAAAAAATAATTAAAAAAGTAGTTGTAAAATACTTCTAATAATACCAAAAGTCAACAGTCGGTATTGAAAATTTTTCATTGTATAAACTCATTTGTATCTTTTTTGTTGACAAATATTTAATAGCCTGACTAATCAAAGGTAAATTGAAAATTATCTTAATCATGGTGTCGTCTTATGGAATTTGATGCAGTCATTGGCCTTGAAGTGCATGTGCAATTGAATACACAATCCAAGATATTTTGCTCTTGCTCAACTCAATTTGGAGCACTAGCAAATACTCAGGTATGTCCAGTATGTTTAGGGCTTCCGGGTGTATTACCAGTATTAAATAAAGAAGTATTAAAAAAAGCTATACAGGCAGGGCTTGCTTTAAATTGTAAGATTGCGTCATACAGCAAATTTGACCGTAAAAACTATTTTTATCCTGATCTCCCCAAAGCTTATCAAATATCACAATATGATAAGCCAATATGTTACGATGGCTATATTGAGATAGCTACTGACAATGGAATCAAAAAGATTGGAATCACTCGCCTGCATATGGAGGAAGATGCTGGTAAGAATATCCATAGTGAAGATTCAAACTATAAAGTTTCTTATGTTGATTTCAACAGAACGGGAGTTCCACTAATAGAGATAGTATCTGAACCAGATATTAATACTCCTGATGAAGCGTATCAGTATCTCCAGAACCTGCGCTCAATACTGAAATATATTGAAGTATCAGATTGCAATATGGAAGAAGGAAGCTTGCGATGTGATGTCAATGTTTCGTTAAAACCAAAAGGTTCCCCAACATTTGGGCAAAAAGTTGAAATAAAGAACTTAAATAGTTTCCGTTCGGTTAAATTGGCCCTTGAATATGAAATTGAACGCCAGAAGAAGATGTTATTTCAAAATGAAAAAATAGTTCAGGAAACCCGTTTATGGGATGCTGATCGCAATATCACGTTTTCCATGCGCTCAAAAGAAGAAGCGCATGATTACCGATATTTCCCAGAACCGGACTTGCCACCCATTGAGATATCTCAGGAATTCATTGAACAATTAAAAAATGAATTACCTGAATTGCCACACCAAAAACGTATACGATTTATGCAACAATATGGATTGCCTGAGTATGATGCTCAGGTGTTGACCACAACCAAGCAATTAGCATCATATTATGAATCAGTTGTTGCTGATGGGGTACAGCCCAAAAAAGCATCTAACTGGATAATGAGTGAGGTTTTAGCAAAGATTGATGATCCGGAAACTATTGATTCTTTCATTGTTAAGCCCAAAGATTTAGCTATACTTTTGAAGCGAATAGACGACGCAACAATCAGTGGAAAAATAGCCAAAACTGTTTTTGAAGAAATGCTTGAAACTGGCAAAAATCCTGATACAATTATTAACGAAAAGGGATTACGTCAGGTAACAGATACTGGCGCAATAGAATCTATCATTGATGAAGTACTTAAAAACAATCCTAAATCTGTTGAAGATTATAAAAGCGGCAAGGATAAAGCACTGAAGTTTCTCATTGGACAGGTTATGAAAGAATCCAAAGGTAAGGCAAACCCACAGATGGTTAATGATATACTTATTAAAAAATTATCACAATAATAGCTTATACTTCAAACTATCGCAAAACAAAACAAGAAAGGAAAAAATATGGAAGCAGTCACCACAACAAAAGTCCCCGGTACACGAAAGCTTTTTTCAGGTAAAGTACGTGATGTATATAAAGTTGATGATGAGCATCTTGTCATTGTATCAACCGACAGAATTTCGGCTTTTGACTGGGTATTTCCAAATGGCATTCCCGGCAAGGGCATTATTTTAAACACCATTTCAAACCTGTGGTTTAAAAATATAAAAATTATTAATAATCATATTATAGAAACCAACTATAAAAATTTCCCAAAACCATTTTGTGATTATCCAGAATTTTTTAAAGATAGAGCCGTACTGGTAAAAAAAGCAAAACGAATTGATTTTGAATGCGTTGCACGTGGTTATATAATTGGCAGCGGCTGGAAGGATTATCAAAAGACAGGCAAGGTATGCGGAATTGAATTGCCCGGTGGACTACAGCTTGCCGACGAACTGCCATACCCAATTTTTACCCCCGCAACAAAAGCAGAATCAGGACATGACGAAAATATTACCATTGAAGAAATGAAAAAATCATTGGGAGCCGATATTGCCGAAAAGTTAGCGCAGGTTACCCTTGATTTATATGATTTTGCCAGGGATAAATTAAAAAAAGCAGGTATAATTTTAGCTGATACAAAGTTTGAATTTGGTTTTTCTGATAAAGAAATTATTTTGATTGATGAGGTATTAACACCTGACAGCTCCCGATTCTGGGATGCATCATTATATAAACCCGGCATTTCACCGGTAAGTTTAGATAAGCAGTTCATACGCGATTATTTAGAAACTACCACCTGGGATAAAAATTCGCCCCCTCCTCCTTTACCAGATGAAATTATACAGAAAACAAAAGAAAAATACGAGGAGATTTTACAAAGAATTAAACACATTTTAGGTTAAATATTTGTGTTTAATATTGGATTAATCCATAAAGATTTGTATATTTTTATCCGATACTTTTAATGCCAATGCGTTTATAATCGAGGGGGGATTACATGGCTTTACCCAGTAGAAATCCGTATGACCAGTACAAACATACAGAAATAAATACCGCCAATCAGGGTAAATTAATCGTAATGCTTTATGATGGTGCCATTAAATTCTGCAACATAGCTATAGAACATATGCATCCAAAAACCTACGATATTGCCAATACCAATATTCTTAAGGCTCAGGACATAATTAATGAATTAATTTTAGCGTTAAACATGAATGAAGGTGGAGATGTTGCACGAAATCTTTTTAACCTGTATATATTTTTCAAAAAACAACTTTTAGAAGCCAATATTCAGAAAAACGCTGATATATTAAAAAATGTCGTTAAATTATTAAAAGAGTTACGGGATGCATGGGATAAAATTTCTACTAAAGAAACTCCTTCGGACAGGGTTGCAACAGCATCCAAAGGTTCCTTTTCAATTGAGGGATGATATTGAATCACTTCTTCATAATGTATCAGATTTACTGTTAACCAAACAAATGCTGTTAAAAAAGTTTGAGGTAAACCTACAAACTATACAGATAAATTTGATAAATGAAAATGAAGAAGCGATAGTTACCATAATATCCTCAAACAATGAAATTATTGAAGATATCTCTCTTTGTAATTATTCTATTGCCAATTGCATTAATGATTTAACATCTAAAATTGGCATTGAATATACCGAATTTGAAAAATTCCTTAGAAAATTAAATCATCCTGTAGCAAATATCATTTGCGATACAATGAAGAATATAAATTTATCTATTAAATATATATATAACCTGAATCAGACTCTGATTATTTTGCTTACCAATCATGAAGAATCAATACTAAAAAATATTAATGAAATAAATAAAATAATCGAATTACAAACGCAACTGGCATATTAGTCAATTCATTAATAATCTTTTATTTTTTATAAAACCTGCTTAAAATATATTCTTTTTAAACCTGTAACCTTACAGATTTTTA
>JBFLZD010000022.1:0-28556 GCA_040756435.1 Spirochaetota bacterium
AAATAGTGTAACCCCCGCCGCCGAAAGCGGCGGGGGTTACACTATTTTCAGTATGAAATTTTTTAAGGAATTATCACTGATTTATATCTATCACTTTAAAACAATCTATTGTAAAATGACAGGCTGGAAAGATTTTCTTCATTTTTCTGTTATGATTTTATTCTGTATTGCTTTGCTTTCTTGCAATACCAATGTTTCTTTAAACCCCGGGGTAAATCACGGAATTATCGACCTCAGAAATAGTGAAGATACTATTGCAAACCCTATAAGACTTGATGGAGCCTGGAAGTTTTACTGGAACTATCTTATAGAAAGCACAGAACAGTTAAAACTACAAAACCCACCTATAGAATATATTATAGTACCCGCACCATGGAATAAGCAAAAGAATTTCAAATCCTACCCTGCTCATGGATATGGAACATATCATATTACGCTATTGCATGCAAAAAATACCATAGGCTCTATTATGGCTATCAAAATGCCATTTACATACACCTCTCATGCAATATTTATCAATGGGATTCCAGTAGCACGAAGTGGAGTTGTTGCCAGCAATAAGAAAACCATGACACCCAACCAGTTACCTTCAATAATACAATTTTTAGTAACAGCTCAAACTACAGAACTATTCATACAGGTTGCAAATTTTCAGCAACGCAATGGAGGCATCATACATCCTGTTTATTATGGGACACCAAAAATTATTGAAAACTTTCATAATAGTTCTATATATCTTCAGCTTTTTGTATTTGCTTCATTGTTCGTAATAGGCATATATCATTTAGGGTTATACTTTATTAACAGGTCAAAGCAAAATATTTTCATGGGACTTTTTTCCCTGGTTGTGGCGTTACGTATTCTTGTTATCAACGAAATGCTTTTAATAAGCCTTTTCAGCCCACCATGGAGCATCAATTTCAGGCTATCATACCTGACCATAACCATAACACCAATACTATTTTGCCATTTTGTAAATAGCATCTATCCTGATAAAATTAAAAAGCTTACAATACGTATAACAGACATTTACTTTGGATTTTTCACTTTATTTGTATGTATTGCTCCTCTTCATGTTATGTCTTCTATGCTGATATTTATACAACTGGCACTGGTATATATTTCCATCTGTCTTCTCATTGTTCTTATTAAAGAAACCAGTAAGAATTTAAAAACAAAACGAATTTTTTATGGTGGTATAATTGTAGGTTTTGCCTGTTTGATAAATGACATTTTGTATTCACATCAAATTATAAAAACGATAAATTCAAGCCATTTTGGCATGCTTATATTTGTTGTAACTCAATCAATGATAGCTTTTGAAGAATATATTATTCAACAACAAAGGCTTGTTGCATTGTCACATGAGATGAATATTGCTAAAAAAATACAAAGAAACATTTTGCCATCTGAACCACCTCATCTTTGGGGCTGCTCAGTTGACATTTTATATTTACCGGTTTCTACCATAAGCGGTGACTTTTATCATTTTTTTGATATCGACAACAAACACGCAGGAATATTTATTGCAGATGTTACCGGACATGGAATACCAGCATCCATGATAGCATCAACTGTTAATATCGCGTTCAAGCTACAATATGATCATGCTGCAAATCCTGATACTGTATTACGTAATATTAATGATCTTTTGATTGGTAAAACTGGTAATCAGCCTATTACTGCATTATACTGTTATCTTGACATGGACAATATGATAGTACATTTATCACGGGCAGGACATCCATATCCATTATATTTTAATTCTACCATAGGTACTGTTGAAGAAATTAAAACCCAGGGAAACGTCATGGGTATATGGCCATCAGCTAATTTTGCCAGTACCCAACTTACTATACATAATGGCGACAAAATAATTCTTTATACTGATGGATTAATAGAAATACGAAATAAACAAAACCATCTGTACAATTTAGATAACCTTAAAAAATCAATCATCAATAATAAACATCTAAAAGGCAGTGAATTTACCAACACACTTGTTAATGAAGTATTACAATGGGCTGGCAGCAAGGAAAACATTACCGACGATATAACTGTAATTACAATAGATGTAGGCTAAAATCTATTTCCAGTTTTTTAAATACTGCTCAAATCCTTTAGAATTTGATTTATTTTGTTCCAGAAAAATTCTGGTTTGCTGCACAATTGTATTTTCTCTTTCAGAACTTAGTTCACCCACCATTACCCTGGTTCGTAAAAACACAAAGTAGGTGTCAAGAACATCAGAGATACAGTATTCATGAATTTCTTCAATCTTCCCTGCTTTGTAAAGATCATACACATCATCGCCGCTCATTTCAACCTTGCCGGGTTTACCTATGACCTTTGCAAGCAAGTTTAACCCACCCTGCATCTTTATTGCACTGTAGTTGGATAACCAATCATGCAGGTCAATATGCTTGGTGCCAAATCTGAAACGGGATGCAAATTTATCTTTAAAATGCCGTTTTGCAGTTACACCAAACCTGAAAGCCATCAGTTCCATTAAAGGAAAATCAAAACCCCTGCCGTTGAATGTAACAAATGAAGCATCGTTATATTCACCTTCTATAACATCCCAGAACTGCCGTACAATCTGTTGGGTCCTGAAATGTGGCTCATCCAATGTACGCATTTTGATTGGAAAAAACTTTTCATCAACTTCAAGCATGGAAACTATTACAGGTAATTGGAATGTAACGGGAATGAACCACGTAGATCCATCCGACACTGTTAATATTTCCTCCTGAAATTTAATAACAGCATCATGTTCGCTGATCGATAGATGAGGATATTTTACCTGTTTTATTAAGTTTGCATCCGGCACTGACTCAATATCAAAAACAACATATTTAACTTTAGATTCCACGCTTTCAACCCTATAAATAAAATGAACGTATCAAAGTTATTAAATTCCTGGATTGCACCATACAACCTTTTACTAAACGTACCCGACAATCATCATCCTGAACTTGGTTCATAGTCATCCTGAATTTACCAATTAACCGTCATCCTGAACCATGTCCTGAATTTATTTCAGGATTGATTCAGCACAGTCATCCTGAACTTGATTCAGGATCTTTTATAACGAAAATGGCGATTCCAGATCAAGCCCGGAATGACGGTGCATAAATAGATTTCCATTAAACCAGGAATACCATTACCAATAAGTAATCGATATGTAAATTCATGAAGCTCTAAAACAATAATATTAAAATAAAAATGCATGTGGAGGTTACCCCACATGCTTTTTAATGAAAACCTGGTATAAATAATTTATTTTCCTTTAAACTTATCTTCCATTTTTTTTATCAGGTCTTTAATGAATGGATCCTGCTCACTTTCACGTGCTTTCTGAATAGCATCATATGAACTTTTTGAACCTATACGTGCTATTCCCAATAATGCTGAATAACGAACATCAGCACTTGGGTCATTCAGTAATGCATTATTGAGGCTTTCTGCACTTTCTTCATTTGCAATCTCGCCCAATGCTATTGCTGCATATAAACGCACTTTCACTCTGTTGTCACTGCGGAGAAGTTCATGTAATTTTGGAAGCGCTGACTTTTCCTTATTATCTGCAATCCACTCTTCTGCAGCAACAACAGTCACTTCATCACTGCTTGAAAGATCAGCTATATATTCCTTAGCACTCTTCTTTGCATTATCCTGGGCCATTCCTCCATCAGAAATTATAACAAACGAAAAGATAATACATAATGTTAGTAACATTATTTTTTTCATTGTGCACCTCTCATTTTTTGACGATATAATTAACGATAGTATATTTTGATGTATAGTATCCTTTTTTTATAAAGAATGTCAATGATTTTCTTATATAAATATATAATTTTTGCGATAGTTACTATTAACAGGAACTATCGCCAGCTAAATTTTTTAAAAGAATAAGCTTTTATGAATACTATACTATTAGTTGACCATACAGACTATAAATACGAATTACAAAAATATCTTGCTCAAAATTATACCGTTTTGATGGCAGACTCAGCATATGATGCCATTACAACATTAAACATGCAGGATGTTGATCTTATAATTTCACAGGTTGAGTTGCCTGGCGATAATGCTTTTGACCTCTATAATTATTTACAAAAGCACTATACCTATATACCGGCAATTATGATTACTGAAAAAGATATGGACACCTTTTTTGATAAAATCTTTATACAGGGTATTGGCAATGTATTGAAGATACCCGTTAATCAAAATGAATTTAACAATCTTGTTACTAAACTAATCACCAGAAAAAATATTTTTGGACTGGAAAATTATATAACCAATATAATTAATACAAATGCCATACGCATTAATGCTTCCATTCAAATCCCGCCTGCGGTTGAAAAAATCCTGGATACCATTGAATCGTGGGGATTTATTATTAAAAATAAAAGTATTGTATATTTAATCCTCAATGAAATGATTATTAATGCTGTGTATCATTCCCATGGATATACCCGTGAAAAGGAAATGCGAATACCCATCCAGCTTAAAGATGGCCAGTTTGTTGATATAACCTTGTGTCATAATACCACCACCTATGCTATAGCAATAACTGATTATCAGGGAACTCTTACCAAAGAAAAAATATTACAGAGTATTCATAAAGCCATTGAACAGGAGCAACTGATTCTTAAAGCAGCCCAAACCGGTGAAGATATCAGTGATAAAATTTCAGAAACTGGACGCGGGATTGACCTTATGCGCAAATTAGCTTCTGAATTTTATTTTATTATTCAACAAAATAAACGAACAGAAATCATCCTGCTTTTTAAATCAGACTCTAATGAAAAGAAATCAAGCTCACTAAAAATTATTGAAGATTTCCACTGATTACTGAGATTCAGCACTTCGACGCAAAAAAGCTGGAATATCCAGATCCTCATGTGAATAATCTTTAACACGCCGTTTTTCATAATCCAATGAAAAAGACTTCATCTGAACAGGAACTTTTTTCTCAACTCTTTCCTTATTATTTCTGCCTTCAATAACCGTTAATGGAGTGCCTGTTGCTCTATCCAGATCATTGGGACGGTTCAACATATTTAGCTTGCGGTCAAACCCGGTTGCTATCACCGTTACTCTAATCTTGTCATCAAGTGCCGGGTCGATAGTTGCCCCAAAAATGATATTTGCATCCGGGTCAACCTGCTTATTAATAATTTCTGTTACTTCATTAACTTCATGTAATGATAGATCATTGCCTCCCGCAATGTTAAGCAGCACTGCCTTTGCCCCGTCAATTCCAGACTCTTCAAGCAGTGGGCTGTTTATAGCCATCTGTGTTGCTTCTATTGCCCTATTTTCACCAACACCAATACCAACTCCCATAATCGCATCACCAGTTTCTTTCATCACAGTTCTGACATCAGCAAAATCAACATTAACAAGGCCCGTAACCATAATGATATCAGCAATGCCCTGTACACCCTGCCTCAAAATATCATCAGCCAGTTTAAATGCCTGATCTATAGGTGTATTGCGGTCAATAATCTTTAACAAAAGGTCATTGGGGATAACAATTATTGTATCAACTTTTTCTTTAAGATTTTTGATCCCTTCCTCTGCATGCTGCATCCTTCTTCGGCCTTCAACACGGAATGGCTTTGTTACAACCCCTACAACCAGCGCACCACATTCTTTTGCCACTTCTGCAACGATTGGCGCAGCACCTGTCCCGGTACCTCCACCCATGCCAGCAGTGATGAATACCATATCTGCCCCTTTTAAGGCTTTTTCCAGTTTATCCCTGTCTTCAAGAGCAGCTTCCCGGCCAATTGATGGATCAGCACCTGCTCCCAACCCTCTGGTCAGCTTACCTCCAATCTGAATCCTGTTCTGAGCTAGCGATGCTTTCAATTGCTGTGCATCAGTGTTCACAACAATATAATCCACTCCTTCAAGGCCCGTTGCAATCATCCTGTTCACTGCATTATTGCCTGCACCTCCAACACCAACAACCTTGATAACAGTATTCATTTGTGGTTCTTCTTCAAATCTAAACATTATTTCCTCCTTTTTAATTATGTCGCATTATTTTTTAAAAAAAATTAATAAAAAATTAAACTCCTATGCCTGTATTATAAATAATCATTAAAAATATGCTTGAGTTTATCTTTAAAACTGGTAAAAGCGCTTTTAGTTTTGCGTGTTTGTCTTACCTGGCTCATTTTGGCACCATATTTCAATAATCCAACACCATTGGCATACACAGGAGTTGAAACAACATCCTTCAATCCGGCAATATTCTCTGGGACCCCAACCCGTACCGGCATACCAAATACTCTTTCGGCTGCCTCTACTGTACCTTCTACCATACTGCCTCCACCCGTCAATACCACACCTGCTGCCAATATTTCCTTTTTACCACTTTTTACCAGTTCGTTATCAATCATTTCCATTATCTCAACCATCCGCGGTTCAATAATCTGTGCCAGCTCATGCCTGAACAGCCTTCGCGGCGCCCTTCCACCAACCGATGGCACCTCAATCGTCTCCGAAGCATCAACCAGGTCAACCACTGCACATCCATATTTCTTCTTTATAACCTCTGCTGAATCAATTGGTGTCCTTAATCCTATGGAGATATCATTGGTAACATGTATGCCGCCAATTCCTAACACTGCTGAATATGCCACACCACCTTCAATAAAAATAATGATATCCGTAGTGCCACCACCAATATCAACAAGCGCCACACCTAAATCTTTTTCGTCGCGGCTCAATGTTGCCTCAGCAGAAGCTAAAGGTGAAAATACTATGTCATTGCAGGTAAATCCAGCTTTATTAATTGATTTCACCAGATTCTGAATGCTTGTTGTAGAGCCGGTAATAATATGCACTTCAGCTTCAAGCCTTACACCAGTCATCCCTATGGGGTCCTTAATCCCGGTCTGGTCATCAACAGCAAATTCTTTAGACAGAACATGAATTATCTCTCTATCCATGGGGATAACGATAGCCTGTGCAGCTTCAATAACCCGTTTCATTTCAAGTGGCGTTATTGTACGGCTTCGGTTTGCAACAGCAACCACACCTCTTGAGTTTTCGCCTTTTATATGCTGCCCGGTAACACCAACAAATACCGAACTTACTTCGCAACCAGCCATTAACTCTGCATCTTCTATGGCTTTAACAATTGAGGAAACAGTATTATCAATATTTACTATAACGCCATTTTTCAAACCTCGTGAAGGTGCAACTCCAACACCCACAACCTCAACCTGTTTATTTTCATTCAAAAATCCAATGACTGCACAGGTTTTTGTTGTACCGATATCCAGTCCCACAAGAATGTTATCTAATATGGTATCTTCTTTCATATCTATCACCATACCACCATTCGTTTTTGTGTCACCATGGCATTACCAGGATAGGCTTTTTTACTATCATATACTCCTACAACAGCATCAAGTAATGAAAGGCCATTGTATGTTTCATCCCAGATACACTGTGATGAAAAGCCATGAAATTGCACATATGATACTTCGGGATCTGTGCAATTAATTATCGAAATCCTGCTTACAATGGCATTGTTTTGTATCATGTTTTTCAAAATAATAAGAATATGTATTATTCTTGGCGAAAGTTTATTATTAATAACTTCAGCCTGGCTTATTTTAATTATCGGTCGGTCATAGGCGTAAACTCTACTGGTTGGGACAATACTCAGATTTGAATCCACTGCAACTGAAACAAGCGAATCTCCTCTATCAAAAAGAATCACAGCCAGTATGTCTTTTTCAACCACCTGTATGGTACATATATTCTTTTCAATATTGACATTATATGATTCAATCATGACATTTTTACTCAAACCCGCATATAATGCTTTCACATCCACAAAAATTTTTCCATCTTTCATAAAAACGCCATGTTGCAATATTTCATGCTGGTCAACATATTTCAATCCCTGTAACCTCACATGAGTTACCTGTACCACATCTGCGTAAGTTGCGGAGGATACAACTCCACATAGCATTAACAATATACAAGTGTAAAATATAACTTTCACTTTACCCCTTTACCATCAATCACTGAAAGAATCTTTGGCCCAACTTTATAAATATCACCAGCACCCAGTGTCAGTATTACATCACCTTTTCTGGCTATTCTGCAAACATATTCTGGAACTTCATCCAGGTGCTGAATAATTTCTACATCTCTTCCTTCATGTTTTTTTACTGCCTGCTGTATCAGCTGGCTGCTGACACCTTCTATTGGTTCCTCTCCCGCTGGATAAATTTCGGTTAACAACAACTCATCAGCCATTGCAAATGCCTGCCCAAATTCATCATACAAATACTGTGTCCGCGAATAACGGTGTGGCTGAAAAATAACTACAACACGCCTTCCCAGCTGTTTTACAGCCTCTAATGTTGCCCATATTTCAGTTGGGTGGTGACCATAATCATCTACTACCATAATACCCTGAGCTTCTCCAATTTTTTCCAGGCGCCTTCCAACACCTTTAAATGCGGCGACAGCATCAGCAATCTTTTCAAATGATAAACCTAATTCTAATGCAACAGCAACAACAGCCAGTGAATTAATAATATTATGTTTGCCAAGTAAAGTCAGAACTATCTCCCCTAACTTTTCTTCTTTATAATAACAACTATACCGGGTTGAACCGTTAAGTAATTTAACATCACCTGCTCTGAAATCAGCCTTTGCATTAAATCCATAGGTTACAAAGGGGCGCTCTATTCGGGGTAAAAGTTCAAGAACAACAGGATCATCTATGCATACCACTGAATAGCCATAAAACGGTATATTATTCATATAGGTGACAAAGGCTTCTTTAATCCCTTCAAAATATTTATAATGATCCAGATGATCAGCATCAATATTGGTAACAACTCCAATAGTTGGCAATAGTTTAAGAAATGAACCATCCGATTCATCTGCTTCAAATACTATATACTCACCTTCACCCACCCGTGCATTGCTTTCAAAGTTGAGTACTTTTCCACCCACAACGGCTGTTGGATTGAGCCCGCCATGATACAGCACATATGAAAGCATGGATGATGTTGTAGTTTTGCCGTGAGTACCAGCAACACCAATGCCGTGCTTTAACCGCACCAGTTCAGCAAGCATTTCGGAACGGTGTATTACCGGTATCTTGCGCTTTTTTGCTTCAATGAGTTCAGGATTGTTTTTATTTATTGCACTGGACGTCACAACAACATGATAATCCTTTATATTAGAAGGATAATGCCCAATAAATATGGTTGCACCCATTTTTTGCAATCGTTTAGTTTGTTCTGATTCACGCAGATCTGACCCTGAAACCTCATATCCTAAATTAATAAGGATCTCAGCAATACCGGACATCCCGATACCGCCAATCCCAATAAAATGCATCTTCTTTGACTTTCTGAACACGTCCTGTACTCCTATTTTTTTAAATCACAATCTTTCACAATGAAATTTACAATATCCTGTGCAGCAGTAATTTTTGCCAGTGACTTTGCCTTTACAGACATCCTGGCCAGCAATGTTTCATTATCAAGCAAATCAAAAATCATTGGTGCCACTTTTTGAGCTGTCGCTTCACTATTTTCAATCATTTCGGCTGCTCCGGCTTTTACAAACTCCATGGCATTTTTTTTCTGATGATCTTTTGCAGCATACGGATAAGGAATTAATATTGAAGGAATACCCCATGCTGCAAGTTCCATTAATACACCGGCACCAGCCCTACTTATTGCAATATCACATGCTGCATAAGAATTTTCTACATCAAGTATATATGGGGCAAGAAATATTGAAGCCCTATGGGTAACATTCTGCAGTTTTTCCTTAAATTGTTCATACGAATATGTACCGGTACTCCAGATTATGCCGGTATCTGCAAAATTTTCAGGATAGTGCGTCAGCATATCATACATGAGTTCATTGAGTTTTAAAGCTCCCTGGCTTCCACCTATCACCAGTATAACTTTTTTGCAATGCATCATATTAAATCGTTTTAATGCAGCATTCTTATCCACCTGTTTTACTACCTGCTTGCGGATAGGATTGCCAGTATGAATAATAGAATGGGCAAGTCCAATATCAAGATAATCAGCAGTGGCTTCAAATGTTGTGAATAGTGCTTTTGCCCGTTTTGCAAAAACATTGGTTACCATTCCAGGAACAACATTCTGCTCACATAGATATACAGGAATCTTTTTTAATAGTGCTCCAACAAGAGAAGGGGCTGAAACATATCCACCCATGCCAATGACTGCAGCTACATTATTTTTTGTTATAAACCTCATTGTCCATACTAATGCTGAAATAAACCGTACTATAAAAGTTGGAAGATTAAAAATATTCTTCCACATCGTTGGAGCATTATATGTGTACAAATTCTCAATGGTATTTAATGAAGAAAATTTTACATCGTTAGATCCCACCAATAATAGGGGATTATATCCCTGTGATTTGAATTCCTCATATAATGCTATTCCTGGCATAATATGCCCGCCTGTACCTCCACCACTGATCAACACTGTCCCTTTCATACCCACACCTCGCCGCTGTATTTAAGCTCCTGGGCAACTACTTCACGATATTTTGAAATATTCAACAGAATACCCGTTCCAATCATGGTTACCATCAGCGATGACCCACCATAACTTATAAATGGCAATGGTATCCCTGTTGTTGGCAACACACCAATAACAACACTAATATTTAAAAACGCCTGCACTGTAACAAGTAACGTTAATCCCATAGCAAGTAATCTACCATATTCATCAGGTGCACGCAGAGCAATTTTCACCCCAAAGTAGAAAAACAACAAATAGAGAATTACCACGCTGAAAGTCCCCACCAGCCCTGTTTCCTCAGCAATGACAGCAAATATAAAATCTGTATGTGGTTCAGGAAGGCGCTTTATCTTCTGAGTACCTGAACCCAGACCTGCACCCAAAAGCCCGCCTAACTTAAATGCAATAAAGGATTGTATAATATGATATCCTTTCCCAAAACGGTCTGACCATGGATCCAAAAATGCAAGTATTCGCTCACGCCTATATTCTACCTGATAAATCAAAAGATAAAACATTGGTACACTCAACACAGCCAGCCCAAGCATATACACTAACGGAAAACCTGAAACAAAGAGTAACACCACCGAAATGATTGCAACATCTATTGCTGTGCCAAAATCCGGCTGCAGCATAATCAGCAAAAAGAATACGCCAACTATGAGAAGAGGCAACAGCAGTTGCAATACATTTATATCCCGCTGATGCTCATAGGAAAAAACTTTTGCAAAATATATAACTATAAATAATTTGACCAGTTCAGAAGGTTGGAACCGTAATAATCCAAACCCTAACCATCGAGAAGACCCTTTAACTGAAATACCCAATCCAGGTATTAGAACCAGCACCAGCGTTAAAAGAGTAAAGATAAGCATTATTTTTGTGTATTGCTGATAGTACCTGTAATCAATCTGTTGGACAAACATCATTATTATAAAACCTGCACAGCTCCATACCAACTGCCGTTTTAAAAAATATAAAGAATCACCAAATGTTCTTTCTGCAAAAAGTGCACTTGCGCTGTAGGTCATGGCAATACCAATACCAATGAGTATGAAAGCCACTATAAACAGCCCCATCTCAGGTTCGCCTTTTCTGCGTGTATCAATGACTGCCTTTACATCCACCGCAATTGCCCCTGTTTAAGTCTTTTAACAATCTCAATAAAATCATTCCCACGTTCTTCATAATTTTTATACATATCAAATGAAGCACAAGCTGGTGACAGAAGTATAGTATCGCCTTCTGCACTTACCTTCATTGCTTTCATAACTGCATCTTCCATAGTATGTGCTTTTATATGAGGCATATCGCTAAAAAGTGTAGAAAATTCATCCTTGGTTTCACCAATAAGAACAAGTGCTTTAACTTTGCCTTTTAAATAATTTTTTAGTCGTGAATAATCATCACCTTTTGCCCGACCACCTATAATAAGTATCACATTCCCTGAAATACTTTTCAATGCCATGATTACCGCACCAACCGTCGTTGCCTTTGAATCATTTATAAACGCTCTTCCCTCAATGTGGCCTACCATCTGCACCCGGTGTGGCAAACCTTCAAAACTATACAGTGCATCTTCAAGTGTGCTAAGGTTAATGTCACGGCCAAGCTTTTTTGCAAGCGACAGAGTTGCAAGAATTGCCGCCATTGCATTCTGCACATTGTGTAGCCCCAGTATTTTAAGTTTGCTAGCTTGTGCAATCAGCTTCTGCCCGCCTTTCAGTGTGCAATACAGCCCACCTTCTTTAAAATAGCAGTCAGTCTCTTTATGTAATGAAAATGAATACTGAGTTGCTTTTAATGATGGCAGATGTGCTGCTATAAATTCATCATCACTATTTACAATAAAATAATCACTACTATCCTGATTTTTTGCAATATTCATCTTTGCATTGAAATATTCTTCAAGAGAACTATACCGGTCCAAATGGTCAGGAGTAAGATTGGTAAGGATTGCAACATCCGGTTTAAATGTATCAATGGTTTCCAGTTGAAAAGAGGAAAGTTCAATCACCGCAACCGAATCTTTTTGTAATGTATCAACTATCGAAACATAGGGAATGCCAATATTGCCACAGGGATGCGCGTCAAAGCCCAATGCCTTCAGGCAGTGTGCGGTCAGCATGGTTGTAGTTGACTTGCCATCGGTTCCGGTAATACCAACTATACGCGAACTGCAATACCGGTAAGCTAGCTCAATTTCAGATATTACCGGTATTCCTTTATTCTTTGCTTCATGTATTAATGGTATACTCTGGGGAACTCCAGGACTTAACACAATTTCATCAAAGCCGGATTCTAAAATTGAAGGATCCTGATTACCAGCAATCACATGCACACTTCCGTCAAGTTTATTAATGATGGGCAGCAGTTCATCGCGTGATTTAATATCACATACAGTCACTGCAAAACCTTTGCCAACAAGAAAGTTGGCAGAGGCTAATCCTGTCCGGTAACCCAATCCAACTACAAGTATGTGTTTTTTCTGCTCCACAGTAACTATCCTTTAAATAAATAAAATACTCATTATACCTGTGCGATAGTTTATGGGAACTATCGCATATGCATTATAAAATCTTAAGAGAGCTTAATCCCAATATTGCCAGTATAATGCCAATAATCCACATACGCACCACCACCTTCTGTTCCGGCCAACCTGATAGCTCAAAGTGGTGATGGATGGGCGCCATTTTAAATACACGCTTTTTCCACAATTTATATGAAGTAACCTGAATCATAACCGATAGTGCCTCAATAACAAATATGCCGCCAACTATGACAAGAAAAAATTCCTTTTTAATCATTATGGCAACAGTCCCAATAATCCCCCCCAATGCTAATGACCCCGTATCGCCCATAAACACCGATGCAGGATTTGAATTAAACCACAAAAAACCTAAACCTGCACCACCCAATGCTGCTAAAAATACTGTAAGCTCTGCAGCCTGTGGAATATACGGAATACGCAAATACTGTGCAATAGGCTGATGTCCGGTAAGATATGCCATGACCGCTAACACACCAACAACTATCGTGACTGTACCAATGGCAAGGCCATCAAGGCCATCAGTAAGGTTAACAGCATTGGAACTACCAACAATAACAAGCATGGCAAACAGTATCCATATCCAGGACAAATCAAGTATTGCTCTATTGACAAAAGGCACATACAGGGTTGTTGTTTCTTTAGCATTTGATGGGAAAAAATAAATACATAGTACAATCAAAAGCCCGGACAAACACTGCAACAAAAACTTAAGTCGCGCAGGAATGCCATCTTTTTTCTTTAGTATTGATTTTATATAATCATCAATAAACCCTATTGCACCTAAAAGAACAGTAATGACAATGAGTAAAATAAAATACAGATTTTTAAAGTTCCCCCATAAAATAACTGAGATAAGCACTGCACCCAATATAAGTACACCACCCATTGTGGGTGTTCCTGCTTTTTTTTGATGTGATTGTGGCCCTAATGTACGAATTTCTTCTTTAAACCGAAGATGCGTCAGCCAGCGTATAACCATCCCGCCAAATATTAATACTATTAAAAGCGATGTCAATGCAGCATACGCCGAGCGAAACGTGATATATTGAAACAATCGCAAAAACGAGAGATATTCCTGTAAAGGCAATATAAAGTGATAAAACATAGTTACCTCACTGTTCCAATGCGTTTACTACGTCTTCCATCTTCATTGAACGAGAACCTTTCACAAGCACCACATCATCGTGCTTTACAAATTGCAGCAAGAATGCAATAAGCTCCTCTTTGGAATCAAAAGATTTTACCTGCGTACTGTCTAATCCACCAGCAATAGCACCTTCGGCAATATACCGTGCATCATTACCCCATACGAAAACATATGAAAACCCTGATGCCTTTAATTTGGTTCCAACTGTAAAATGCAAATCCCTAGAAAATGTTCCTAACTCTTTCATATCTGATAATACAGCAATCTTTCGTTTATCTGGAAATACCATTGAAGCGCTTTTAAATGCATACTCCATCGATAATGGGTTTGCATTATAACAATCATCAATGATGGTGCAGCGCTCTTTTTTAATATCACTGCGCATTGCTACAGACCTGAAATTATGTAAAGCTTCTTTTACTTTTACAACTGATTTCCCCATAATCCCGGCAACAGCAATGGTAGCTATCGCCGCATATACATTATGAAAGCCATATGCAGGCACAGTAATTTCAACACCATCATATTCCACTACTGTTTTATCCTGAAACAATCTATATGACGCTGGTGCTATATCACCGGTAAGTCCAAAGGTTATAACTTTTATATTTTTTTCACGTGCTTTCTTCTTTACAACTTCAGTGTGTCTTGTATCATTATTCAGTAAGCATATGCTTCCTGCAGCCATCCCATCCAGTATCTCAGCTTTTGCATGCGCAACATTTTCAGTTGATCCCAAAAATTCCAGATGCCCCTCACCTATGTTGGTAATAACAGCTACTGTGGGAATGGCAATCTGCGAAAGGCGCGATATCTCTCCGGGATGGTTCATCCCCATCTCAATAACAGCAAAGCTGTGAGCAGTCTTCATATGCAGTATGGTATATGGTACACCAATTTCATTATTATAATTTTTCTGGGTTTTAAGGCACTGGCCTTCAGATGAAAGAACCTGTGCAATCATTTCTTTTGTGGTTGTCTTGCCATTGGTACCAGTTACACCAATAACAGGTATGTCAAATTTTTTCCTGTGCCAGCGTGCTATTGCTGCATACGCCTGTAATGTGTCATTACAATAAATAGCGCTTGCATTATATTGATGAGCTATATTTACTTTATCCGGTTTGTGTGTCAAAAATGAAGTGCACTTCCCGGTTTTACACACAGCTTCTATAAAATCATGCCCATCAAATGTGTTGCCAGCTATTGGCACAAAGAGGCTTTTATCTTCTACAAGACGTGAATCAGTAGTAATATACTGCACTGGCTGTCCATCACCATGATGAACTGCATTAATGGCATCAGCAATAGTTTGTGAAGTTGTTTCAAACCGAACTATCACTTCGCAAGCCTCTCGTTTATATATTTACGGGCAACTTCCCTGTCATCAAAGTGATATTTCTTTGTACCAATAATCTGATAATCCTCATGGCCTTTGCCCGCTATGACAATAACATCATCCTTTTGTGCCATATATATTGCGTGTTTGATTGCTTCTTCACGATTGATAATGACCTGATAACGGTTTGTTTTCATTCCTGCTGTAATATCCCGTATTATAGCTTCAGGATTTTCTTTTCTGGGATTATCACTGGTTACAATAACCAGGTCAGAATATTCCTCACTGACTTTTCCCATCAATGGCCGCTTTGTTTTATCCCTGTTACCACCGCAGCCAAACACCGTTATAATGCGCTCAGGTTTTAATGAACGTACTGAAAGCAATAATTTTTCCAGTGCATCATTGGTATGTGCATAATCTACAACTACGGCAAAACCTTCAGGTGATAGAATTGTATCAAATCTGCCGGGGACACTGGATAGCACTGAAATTCCTGTTACTATTCTGCCAATAGGCACATTTAAAAAATCAGCAACACCAATTGCACCCAATGCATTATACACATTAAATCGGCCTGCCAATTTCATGGTGAATTGTTTGGCAAATGGTAAATCTGTGGCAAATTGCGTGCCTTTAATTGAAATCTGAATTGATGATTCAATGCAATGATAATCAGCAGTATTATTAATGCCAAACGAGAAAAGCGGATAACCATAGCGCTGGCGCCATTGTAATATCTGTCTGCCATAATTATCATCAGCATTAATGAATGCTGCTTTTTTCTGCTTTAGGCTTTTATTCAAAATTTCAAACAAACGCACTTTTGCCATAAAATAGTCATTGAATGTAATATGATAATCCAAATGGTCGCGTGTGAGGTTGGTGAATATGGCACAATCAAAATGTATATCATCAACCCGTAAAAGCGATAGTGCATGGGAAGAAACTTCCATTATGATGCAATCAACACCATCCAGAACCATTGTTGACATAATCTCTTGAAGGTCCCTGGACTCGGGTGTTGTATGTGAAGCATTGATTACCTTATCTTTCCAGCGATAGTTAATGGTACCCAAAACCCCGCAGGTAAAGCCCGCTCTTGACAATATTGATTCAAGCATATACGTAGTGGTAGTTTTGCCATTGGTACCGGTAACACCAATGACAACAGCCTGCAACGAAGGTTCACCATAAAACCTGGCTGAAATTTGTGACAACGCTCTTCGTGTGTCTTTTGCTGTTGCTACCGCAATATCATATTGCTCAAGCAAAGAGCTAAATTCATCAAGGCGATTTTCCTGCAAGACTATGCACGATGCTTTATTTTCAACAGCATCTTTTATAAATTTATGTCCATCAGTTTCTATTCCCTCAATAGCAACAAACAGCCCCTCTTTTTCAACCTTCCGTGAGTCATATTCAATAGCGCTGATACGGATATCCTCATCACCCTTTATAATTGTGACCTCAGTATCATTAAGTAATGTATATAGATCAAAAGAGTTGTATGTTCGTATATCCATTAATGTGCACCTTTTTTGCCTTTCAGTATTATCAGGCTTTCTTTGGTCATGGGCACCAGACCATTATTTTTTGCAAATATTTCTATCTGCTCCATAGATAGCGCTTTATTTAGTTGATACTTTTCACGTTCATATTCTTCAAGTATTGTTTGATATCCTTTTATCATAGCATTATACTGCATCTTAAGCTGCATATATTCAATATTCTGATAAATAAATGCAATGATGAAACATATAAAAATGATCACAATGGTAGTATACTGCACTATACTTTTTTGTTCTGATGTATTCATATTTATCATATCTTTTGACATACCCGTAATTTTGCACTGCGCGAACGTGGGTTTTGCCTGGTTTCGGACTCTTTAGGCTGTAGCGGTTTTTTTGTCAACACAGTAACAAGAGGATTGGCAGGGCACCTGCATAACAATCCGTCATTATCACAGCTACACCCTTTGGCCCATCGCCTGAATCTGTCCTTCACAATACGGTCTTCCAGTGAATGAAATGATATGGCAATAATTCTCCCACCAGGTTTAACATACCCCAGTGCACATTTTAGCGATTCATTAATAGCCGACAGCTCATCATTAATAAAAATTCGTAATGCTTGAAAAACCCTTGTAGCAGGATGAATATATTTAACCCTGTACTGTTTTGGGATTGCCTGCACCACGATGTTTGCCAGTTGCTCTGTTGTTTCAATAGCTTCTTCAGTTCGCATCTTTACAATCTTGCGGGCAATACGGCGCGACCAGCGTTCCTGCCCATAGGTGCTAAAAATTTGCGTTAATTCATTTTCACTAAAATTATTCACCACATCATATGCAGTAAGCGTTACCGAATTATCAAGGCGCATATCCAGCTTTTCCTTCGTTTTAAATGCAAAACCCCTATTGCTGCCATCAAAATGGAACGAAGAAATCCCAAAGTCATATAAAAACGCAGCTATTGAATTTTCCATCCCTTTGCAATGAAGCCAGAGATTTTTAAAATTATCATTTATTAACACTACTCTATTCCCATACGGTGAAAGCCTTTTATGAGCTATTGCTAATATTTCTCTGTCCCGTTCAAAGCCATACAGCTTCAGCCTATCCCATGTTTTAAGGATTAATTCCGAATGCCCACCCTCACCAACTGTGCAATCTACCACAACAGATGTTTCTATCCCCTCAATGCCAGAAAGAAACGTCAGCACTTCCTGAGGCATAACCGGGGTGTGATAGTATTGTGTACCTTCTTCCATATTATGTCACATTACATTATAGTTCATTCTTAAAATCCCAGATCATGAGCAAACTGATTTAATGCTTCCCCATCAGGTTTGTATTGCTGATAAATTTCAGCGCTCCAAATTTCAATACGGTTATACAAACCTAACATGACAACATCTTTCTTGATCTGTGCATACTCAAGTAAATAATCAGGGATTAAGATTCTTCCCTGTTTGTCCAGTTCACATTCCGTTGCACCACCCAGTAAGAACCTGATACGCATTCTATTCATGGGGTCAGCTTGCGAAAGGGGGATAAGCTTAGTTTCCACAAATTCCTTCCAGTCAACTTCCCTGAAAGCCATAACACATTTATCAAAACCATGCGTTATGATTAATTTGTGTATTATGTTGTCTTCGCCAAACGCTTTACGCAGCTTTATGGGTATTGCAACGCGGCATTTTTCGTCAAGCGTAGGGCGGTATTCACCCATAAACATAGTATACTATACTTTCCCCTTACCTTTCTATTATTCTACACTAATCCCCACTTTTTACCACTTATAGACACAATGTGACATAATTGTCAAGAAAAAAATGAAAATTTATATATCCACTAATTGTTTCAATTATGTTACAATGTGATTAAACATATGTTAAATAAAAGGTTAATAATCGCCTGATTTTAACCAAACATTGACCACTTGAGCACCTACCTGCTACTCTATACATAGAACCAGTACTGGAATGCAGAATGTGTGAGCATGATAACAAAATCCACAACTGCACAATTTAATCAAATGGTAAGGAGGTTTTATGAAATTAATTATCGCAATCATCCGTCCTGAAAAATTAGCGGATGTTAAAAAGGAGTTAAATGAAGCCAGTATTAATTTAATGACAGTAATCAACTCAATTGGCTCAGGCAGGCAGAAGGGCTACCCGGAAACCTACCGTGGCGTAAAACATGAAATACGCCTTTTGAAAAAAATAGAGCTTCAGATTGCTGTCAATGACGATTACGTTGAACCCACCATAAAAGCAATAACCCGCGGGGCAAAGACTGGCAATATTGGTGATGGGAAAATTTTTGTCATACCTATTGAAGAATGTGTTCGTATCCGCACTGGTGAACGCGGCTCACGAGCAATAGGTTAAATAATACTAAAGGAGGCAAACAATGGAAAACTACATAGCAAATATTGATTGGGCACTGGTTATTTCAATAGCTATCATTGCAATTGCAGCAATTCTTATTTTTATCAAAGTCAATCTTAAAATTTGCGAGCCAAACGAGATTTTGATCTTCTCGGGGCGTAAGCGCAAACTCCCCAGTGGAGAAGTTGTGGGATATCGTGTAATACGTGGGGGTTATGGTCTGCGTGTTCCTCTTTTAGAGCGCGTTTCACGGCTGTCACTTTCAATTATCCCCATCACGCTGGAGATAGAAGGGGCGCTTTCCAATGGTATGATACCATTAAGTATTGTGGCGATAGCTCATGTTAAGATTGCTTCAAAAGAAGGTGGTGGACTGGAAAATGCTGTTGAACGGCTCCTTGGCAAACCTTCATCCGAAGTTGAAACTATTGCTAAGAATACCATCGAAGGTGTTCTGCGTGGTGTTATTGCAACATTCACCCCAGAGGAGGCTAACTACCAGAGGATAGAACTTGAAAAGAAAGTATACGATTTAGCCAAAGATGAGCTAATGAAATTAGGATTTACCCTGGATTCGGTAAAGATTGAGGAAATCAAGGATTCTCAGGGATATCTTGATGCTGTTGGGCGTCAGCGCAATGCTATTGTTAAGCGTGATGCCCGCATTAAAGAAGCTGAAGCCGAAGCAGAAGCAAAAATCGTTGAGTACAATGCCAGAAAAAAAGCAAGTGATGTTGAATTTCAGTCTAGAATTGCTATCGAAGAATATGAAAACAATTTCAGGGAACGCAAGGCATTGCTAAACGAATCAACCTTTCAGAAAGAAGTACGGGCAGAATACGCAAAGAAACTGGCCGAGCTGAAGCATCTTAATGAACTGGAAGAATTAAAGAAGGATGTCAATGCAAAAAAATACACTGCTGAAGTAATAATCCCTGCTGAAGCTGAAAAGAAAGCACAGGAATTAAAAGCCATGGGACAATCATCATATCTTAAAGAACAGGGTATTGCCATGGCTGAAGCAGTAAGCAAGATGCGTGCTGAATGGCAAAATGGTAACACCAAGGAACTGTTTATGCTGCACCTTTTGCCTAACATTGTGGATAGTGTGTCTACAGTGCTCAAGGACAACTTGAAAGTAGAAAAGCTTGTTGTTATGGGTGATGGTGGCATACCCAGGCATGTGGGAGATGTTACTTCTACAGTAGTGTCATTCATAGAGCAAATCAAAACTGCAACAGGGATGGATTTAACCAAGATTTTAGATGAAAAGAAGTCTCTGCCGGTAAAAAAGGAGCTTGAATAAGGAGGTATTTTATGGAAGCTATTTTTGACCCTATCTATCTGGTTAATGGTCATAAGGAGCATACCTCCATTTCAGATATACTTAAGATAATAAAAGAACGTAACATAGAATTTCTGGATCTTAAGTTTACTGACCTGTTTGGCAGGCTTCACCATTATACATTAACTGCTGACAGAGCAGATGAAGAGCTGTTTGCAGTGGGAACAGGTTTTGATGGTTCCTCAATACGAGGATTTCAGTCTATTCATGAAAGTGACATGCTCATGCGCCCTGACCCTAATACTGCGTTTATTGACCCATTCTTTGACCACAGGACAATTTCATTCCTTTGTGATATCATTGATCCGGTAGCTAGAAGGCGGTATACCAAAGACTCGCGGTATATAGGTGAAAAAGCAATTGAATATATTCGCTCTACTGGTATAGCCGATATGGCGTACTTTGGCCCCGAACCTGAATTTTTCATCTTTGACAAAGTACAGTACGAACAAACACAGAACAAAGCATTCTATGAGGTTGACTCATCTGAAGCCAGCTGGAACTCTGCAAAAGGTGAACAAAACTTAGGATATAAGATACCTTATAAGCAGGGATACTTCCCTACTTCACCACATGATCAACTTCATAATCTACGTTCAAAAATGGTGGAGGTACTGCGTTCATGCGGTATTAAGGTCAATCTTCATCACCATGAAGTTGCAACAGCAGGCCAAACTGAGATTGGTCTTGTGGTTGATGAACTTGTACGACAGGCCGATGCGCTGGTAATGTATAAGTATATTATCAAAAACGTAGCACACCGATATAACAAAACCGTTACATTCATGCCAAAGCCTATTTTTATGGATAATGGTTCAGGTATGCACGTCCATGTCAGCTTATGGAAGGAAAACAGGAATATCTTCTATGACTTTGGCAAGTATGCAGATTTAAGTGACTATGCACGGTATTTCATTGGTGGAATTTTTGCTCACATTGAGGCAGTGCTGGCATTTGCAGCCCCTACAACCAATTCATACAGGCGGCTTGTTCCCGGTTATGAGGCACCTATCAATCTGGTTTACTCGGCACGTAACCGTTCAGCTGCAGTGCGAATACCAATGTACAGCACCAGCGAAAAAGCAAAACGCATTGAGTTCAGGTGCCCTGATCCATCAGCCAACCCATATTTAGCATTTGCGGCCATTATCATGGCTGGAATGGATGGCATTGAAAACAGATTAGAGCCACCTGACCCCATTGATGAGGATATCTATGAACTATCGCCCCATGAAAAAAGGAACATACGAAATACGCCTGGAACTTTGAAAGAAGTTATAGATGGCCTTGAGCGTGATTGTTCCTTCCTTTTGAAAGGCGATGTATTCACGGTTGATCTTATTGAAAGCTATATTGCCCACAAGCGATTGCATGAGATAGATCAGATAGCTTTAAGACCCCATCCATGGGAATATGCACTTTACTATGAAATTTAGGAGGAATCTATGAGGTTACTAAAAATATCAGGAATAATTGGCGTAGTGTTGTTATGTGCAAGCTTGCTATTTGCACAGGAAACCAACATTACAACAGCACAGGTTCAGACAGATACAGCAAATATGGTTGTTGCAGATACTCTGTGGGTCCTTTTTGCTGCTTTCCTTGTCTTCTTCATGAACTTAGGATTTGCAATGGTTGAGGCAGGTCTGCAACAGGCAAAAAACGCGGTTAATATATCGGCAAAGAACTTTGTTGTATTTGCTATCGCTTCCATTGCTTTCTGGTTTATTGGCTGGGGCTTAATGTTTGGTGATGGCAACGGTTTTATGGGCTGGAAAGGATTGTTTATGTTGCAAGGGGCAGATAATAGTCCGGCAATTGGCGATAGTTACCGTGGAGTATACTCTGCCATAAGCTGGACCGGTGTACCTCTCTTTGCCAAATTTTTCTTCCAGCTTGTATTCTGTGCAACTGCAGCCACAATAGTATCCGGTGCCGTTGGTGGAAGAATAAAGTTTTTATCCTTTATTGTATTTTCGTTTATCCTGACCAGTATCATTTATCCCATTGCCGGTCACTGGATATGGGGTGGTGGGTGGTTAGCAGAGCGCGGCTTCTGGGATTTTGCCGGTTCAACAGTGGTTCATTCCATTGGAGGATGGGCTGCATTAACAGGGGCACTGGTACTGGGTCCGCGTATAGGTAAATACAACCCTGATGGCAGTGTCAACTCAATCCCCGGGCACAGTCTCCCACTTGCTACGTTAGGTGTGTTTGTTCTGTGGTTTGGCTGGTTTGGATTCAATCCTGGATCAACAATGGCTGCAAATGCTGCTGATATAGGACGAATTGCTGTAACTACCAACTTAGCAGCAGCTGCAGGTACATTAACTGCAACCATAACAGCATGGCTTGCACTGGAAAAGCCTGATTTATCAATGATACTCAATGGTGCATTAGCTGGATTAGTAGCAATCACAGCACCCTGTGCATGGGTAACTCCCGGTGCTTCTATTGTCATCGGTGGAATTGCAGGTATTTTTGTAGTGGTATTTGTTCTTGCCTTTGACCGATGGGGTATTGATGATCCGGTGGGTGCTTTATCAGTCCACCTTGTCAATGGCGTCTGGGGTACGTTAGCGGTGGGACTTTTTGCAGCAGCACCATATGCAGGTGGGAGTGGACAACCGCCTTTAGGCCTGTTTTATGGTGGTGGAATAGGCTCTTTTGCCAATCAGCTTGTTGGCGTGGTTGCAGTTGGCAGTTTTGTTTTTGTGTTAAGCTGGGTTATCTGGGTTATTATTAATGCAACTATGGGTATAAGGGTTACCAGGGAAGAAGAGCTCATTGGGCTTGATATCTCTGAACATGGGATTGAAGGATACCCTGATTTTGAATCATATACCTTAAAGTAAAACAAGCACATGCTATTTATTACAAATAATCCCACGACATCTTCCAAGGCGTGGGATTATTTTTCCATTACGGGATTATCACGTATTACTCAATAATTGCCTGCTATTCCCTTACTTACCTTTCCTGTAATTCCATTGTAATTCTTTTAAAAGGTTTTTTACATCCTGCCAGCTTGTAGTATTCTTTGCTTTTTTAACCCAGGCAGGTTTAATTACTGCCCATGAATCAGAAAACTTCTCAGGGTATATCCAGTCATGAAATTCCAGTATCAGTATCCCCAATTGCTGAGGCGTTTTGGCATTCATAACATCATAATGCCATCCCTGCTGGCGTGCTTTAAAACCCTCCTTAACATCTTCCCAGGGAACATATTGCTCAAAAGTTATAATTTCTTTTTTAATGTCACTTCCATCCTGCTTAACCCTTTGAAGGTAATAATTTTGAAGTTGCTGTAAACTGTTGGCAACGACATCGTATGTAGCTGCATTCTCGGTTGTAACTAACCATTGCGGCTTTACCTTTTCCCATTCGTTACCTAACTTATCTTTTATAATGAAGCCCTGTAATTCAACAAGGAGCTTTCCCAGTTCCTGCGGCGTACCTGCGTTCATTACGTCCTGATGCCATGAGCGCTGCCGCGCTTTGAAACTATCATATACATCCGACCAGGGTACTGATTGTTCAAAAGCAATAATCTTTTGCTTTACCATTTCATTGGCAAAAATTGCATTACCATTAAGAAGAATAATAACTGCAATACAGCACACTACCATCTTTTTATACATGGCTTACCCTCCTTAAAATAAATATTTTATTATCTCATTGACAAATTATATTGTTGTATTATTTTATATTTATATAATGTATTCAACTATTTTTTATCATCACGCTTAAACCGTGCAGTTTAGAAATCATGATTGATTGAAAGAGGTAATTTTATGATAACAATAAAAAAAGATTATCATGTAAAAGACAAATATCTTACAATAGAAATACCTGAAGATTTCAAGGAACAAGAAATTGAAGTAATTATAAGACTTAAACATCCCGTTAAAAAAGAGATACTTTTAAATAAAATAAAAATTGATACAAAAAAATGGAAATTCAGTAGAGAAGAAATCTATGCATAAAAAAGTATTCATTAGAATAATTAATCCATTTAAATAAAAATCTTACCCTCCTTTTACCATCTCTAAATACGAAGTTGTAATAAAATCAGAAAGTCCTAATTTTTCAGCCAGTGCAAAGAGCCTTTTTTCAGCTTCCTCCCGATTATTGCTTATCATCTCCAATTCAACAAAAGTTCCCAGGCCTTTAACATCATCACAGCATATAGTAACCTCATTCAACAAATATACTTCACGTCTTTTCTGAACTCTTCCATATACTATAAACCCTAACTTTTGCAATATCTCCTGCATTGCATCAGCATCATGAATCTGTACCTCTTTTTCAAAACGTGTTTTAGTTTTTCCACCCAGTTTTGGTCCTTTGTAGGTGCAGAAAACCATATCGTTGACTTTTCTAATCCGCAATGCCTCATCGGTTTTTCCAAAATCACGTGATGGATGATTAAAATAGCAATCATCTTCCACCTCGGTAGAAATAAAAGTGCCTCCCAAATCTATAATTATTTTCTTAACGCTATCCAGATCTTCACATTTTGATTTGATCTCAACTTCTAACATTGTGCATTACCATTTATCATTAATGCCGCTTTAGCGGCCCTGCAATTGATATACCATCAGGGCCTAAGAACCTCTTGCGCTGACCGTTAATCAATATATGTATTCCATCTACATTGTCAAATTGTGTAGCAGTATACACAATCTGGTCAAGACGATTAAGCATGATGTTGCCCGCTGCACCTTCCTCAAGCGCTCCATTGAAATTAATAAACGCAATATTATTGATTATTGAAACATCAATTACTTTAAGAGTTGGCGGAATGGCTGTCACATACCCCTTCTTTTCTTCTAATTTTGTTGGGCCCTTTATTAATTCTTCAAGCACAGCTTTTACGGGGACCTTTGCATTGACATCACGCACAACAGGCCGCAGTTCAATTTTATCAGCCTTTTCATTATAGAATAAAAAATAAACTTTTGCCTTAACAATAGCACCTTCATCGTCCTTCTTTTTTTCTTTGTGCGATAGTTCCTGTTCAGGTTTATCTTTGCTATCAAAATCCTTACGGCTATTATCAGCCTTCAAGTTCTTGCTTACATCATTGGTGCTACTATTACTTTTGTTCCCTTCTAAAGCTGTGTCTTTCTTGGGAATTATCTGTTTAATGGTATCAGTCTTTACTGATAACAAAAAAATCAAACCAGCCGCCAATGCCATTATTATCAGCACATAAGGAGCATTGGAAGACGTGGACGAGCGTTTCTTTGAAGAAATATTTTTCTTTGCTGTTGATTTTCTGGTTTTAGCAGAATTTTTTTTTCTCTTTGTAGCCATGGTCCTCAAATAATTTTTTCATCAATAGTATGTAGCACATCCATTTTTTTATAGTACAACCTATTTCAATACCCAGTAACAGCGTTTAGGCGATTCAATGACGCCATCTTTTTTCAGCTTTTCCATTATTTTATCAACTTCCTTTTTATCAAGCCCTGTCATTTTAGCAATTGCACTGGCATTTAAAGGCTCATTTGATTTTTTAAATACATCAATTACTTTTTGTGTATTATCCATACTATACCCTCTCAAAAAGAACGTAAATTGTTGTTTCATTTAATACTATCACTATTGCCACATTTTGTAAAGTATATTTCATATGTTCAAGAAACATTTCACATGTATTATTAATATATTTGTTTTAACGTAAACATAATAAATACTAGGAGCCGTGTCAAAACAAACCGTGTGGATAGCAATGACGCTGATGAAATGTCATTGCGAGCGTAGTGCTTGCACTGAGTGCTTCGACGAGCTCAGCAACCACTTGTCGAAGTGAAGCAATCTCAATGCCGCACAAGATAAGATTGCTTCGTCACTTCGTTCCTCGCAATGACAGGAAGGCAAAGTAATTGCAATAAGGTGTCTTTGGGGACACCCCCTATTTTATACTTTGTTCAAATTTCCACATTTAGGAATAATTAATGTTTTTATTTTGAAAATATCTAATTTACACTATATATTTCAACAAAGGTGTTGATTACAATAATTCAATTCCTTATACATAAGGCAATATTACTATATGACAAAAGCTCAACCATCACATACTATAGAGCAGATAATGGAACAGATACAGACAGGTGACGATAGTATACGCAATAAAGCATTTGAAGAAATACTAGAATACGGAAAAGATGCTATAGTACCTCTTATCACGCTACTTTCACATCCTGATGAGCAGATACGCGACAGTGTAATATGGGCATTATGCCAGATGAAAGAATATGCAGGCCAGGCCCTTGTACAGGAACTATCGAACAAAAACCCAATAATACGTGAATCCGCAGCATTTTGTTTAGGGATTTGCAAAAACCCACTAGCATCAAAAGCATTAATTCCTCTTTTAAAAGATGAAAACGAAAAGGTTAGAGAAACCGCAGCATGGTCACTGGTAAAAATTGGCTTTGAGGATCCGCAAACTATTCAGGACATTGTCAGTTGTTTGTATGATGATAGTATCCTGGTTAAAGATACCGCAAAGTGGATTTTAGAACATATTGGTGAGCCCGCATTTGAACCACTATTGCAACAATTAATGCAATCATCCCGAAACAGCGATGATATTATACCTATCCTTGCAAAAATTGCCTCACCTAAACTTGACACGTTGATTAATCTTCTTACAACTACACGCGACATACAGCAGCTATCATACATCATCCAATTATTAGGCCAATTGCGCGAACCTGATGCCATTACATATCTCATACCTTTTGTCAATCACAGCAACAGGCAGATAATTATAACCACCATTGATGCACTCATTACTATTGGCGAGTTGACTATTGAACCATTGTTTGGAAAGATTAATGATGAAAGCATCTTTCCCATCAATGAGATGATGCCACTGTTTATACGATACAAAAAGTTTTCTGTGCCTAAACTCATAGAAATGATGCAATCACCAAACCCAAGCCTTCGTATTTTTGCAGCACGTTCGTTAGGTGTCATTGAGGACAAACGCGCAATTGAGCATCTTATACAGGGGCTTTCTGACCCTAACCCCCAATTTGTGGAAGCATGTGCACGGGCACTCAGTGCATTCAGTAATAGAATGAGTATTAAGCCATTAACCCAACTCATAATGAATGAAAATTATCCAATTATTAAATCAAGTGCAATCTATGCCCTTTCAAAAAGTATTGATAGCAATACAGCAAACAGTTTGCTAACGTTTTTTCATGATGCCCCACTTATTGTAAAAAAACGCCTGATACAGCTGGCTTCATATTTCCCCTCTGATGAATCAGAAAATCTATTGCAACAGGCACTGGCTATAGACGATGATGATTGCAAGATGCTGGCCATACAGGGATTAAAACATATTGGCACTGAAAAATCTATAGACTGTGTACGAGCAGCAATTATAAATGAAAACCCATTTATAAGTGATGAAGCAAGAACAGCATTAAAAGAAATAATTGAAAGAAAACAGCGCGGAAACATAAAAACACTTGATAATTATGACGATTTTATTTGAATAGTCCCTATCATTACGTTTATATACCATTAATACGTATTGTTAGATCTCGGGGTTAAAATATGCACAGTCATACTGAGATTGAATAAATTATTTAGTCATGTGTAAGATCCTGAATCAATCCTAAAATAAATTCAGGACAGGGTTCAGGATGACTGCACTGAATCAATCCTGAAATAAATTCAGGACA
>JBFLZD010000022.1:28656-54989 GCA_040756435.1 Spirochaetota bacterium
AAATAAATTCAGGACAGGGTTCAGGATGACTGCACTGAATCAATCCTGAAATAAATTCAGGACAAGGTTCAGGATAATTCTGTTACTCCGTCATTCCGGGCTTGATCCGGAATCGTTATTTTCATCATATTAGATCCTGAATCATGCTCAGGTTGACTGGCAACATAATATTTTTTCTGGCAAAAGCCAGGATTGAGTACATTAAGAGCATAGCGAAGGAGTTTTAAGTATGAGCACAAACATTAAAGAAGTAATCCTGTATGACGCTGATTCATTGGAATACTCAGGCAAGATCCTGGTAGAAGGTAACAGCTGGCAGTTTTGCGATGTTTCAAATGACTTCCTTTTAAAATTTACAAAAGGGATGCCGCTTAAGGCTGTACTCCAATGTCTTATTTCATTTAATATAGTATATGATATCATTGAAATGTAGGAAAACCTATGCAAAAGCATTTAACTCCTGAAACCATATTAATGATCATTAAATTTCAGAAAAGTGAATTAACCGAATACCATATCTATAATCTTTTAGCTTCGCATATTAAGAACCATCATAATGCACGCATATTGAAAAAAGTAGCAGAAGATGAAAAAAAGCATTATGAGTTCTGGAAAAGTTACACTCATTCAGACGTAAAACCTGATAGGTGGAAGATAATAAAATACTATATTATCTCTCGTTTATTTGGCCTGACATTTGGCATAAAATTAATGGAACGCAGCGAAGAACAGGCGCAAGTTTCTTACAAATCTTTAGAATCAATCATCCCTGAAGTAAAAAAAATCATCAAGGACGAACATGCTCACGAAAAAGAATTATATATCTTGCTTGAGGAAGAACATCTTCAGTATGTTGGCTCAGTAGTGCTGGGACTTAACGATGCCCTGGTAGAATTAACCGGCACATTAGCTGGACTTTCATTTGCACTGGCAAACACACGACTTATTGCCTTAGCAGGTCTTATAACCGGTATTGCAGCTGCGTTATCTATGGCAGCATCAGAATATCTTTCAAGCAAAGCTGAAGAAGCAAAGGATGCGTTGAAGTCAGCCATATATACAGGAATTGCCTATATCATCACTGTGGTGCTTTTAATCATCCCATATTTTGTGGCAGGCCATTACCTGGTTGCTCTTGGCATCACATTGGTAATTGCACTTTTGATAATCTTTCTTTTTAATTACTATATTGCCATTGCAAAAGACCTTAATTTTAAAAAACGTTTTTCCGAAATGGCAATAATCAGTTTGGGTGTTGCATGCATATCTTTTGCCATTGGTTTCTTTATAAAAAAATACATGGGCATTGATGTGTAACATTACGGCGATAGGCGCCTGCAGTTCCACTGCTCATTAGAAAAATAGTGACGTTCTAATTCAATGGCCATAGTGTGTTCTTGAAGTGTAATATCAGCTTCTTCAAAATCAACGGCAAATAATTTCTTAAACGAAGAAATAATGGCTTTCATTAGTTGCTCAAAAATACTGTCTTTAGATAAATCTTTTACAATTTCACTCAACGTGATAACAGGATTCCCTTCCTGTCTTATTTTTTTAGGGTCAATCGTTAAATAATGAAGCATCTTTTCTGTATCGGTTGCAACCAGGATGGTGCCATGCTGTAGCAATTTTCCTTGTTTTCGTGTTTGTGCGCTCCCTGAGATCTTTCTATTGCCAACAACGATATCATTAATGGGACGATACTGTGCATCAACACCTAGAATACGCAGTGCATGAATCAATGGCTGTGCAATCAATGAGTATGAATCCGTAATACTACCTTTCCCAAATGCCTCCTGCAAAGGGTGTACCAGGCTATACGTAAGCTCTTCATGATGAAATACTGCTCCCCCACCAGTAAATCTGCGTATAACCGGTATACCATCCTTTTTACAAAGCTCTCCATTAACCTCTTTTTCTCTATCCTGAAAATATCCTATGGTAATTGCTGGCTTGCTCCATCGATATAGCCGTAGTGTTGGCGTTTTTGCAAGTCTCAATATGGCACTATCTACTGCCATATTCCATGATGGTGCACATGCATTGTGAATAACAAGACGCCAGGAATTCATGATTGGGCAAAAGCCTCCTGTATACCCTGTACAATTGTAGAAACCGAAATTCCCACCATTTCAATAGTATTTTTTTGAATGAGTGTAAGAAGATTTTGTTCAATGATGTTTGGATCAACCGGTAAGCCAACCAAAGCTTGCTCTATATCACCTATTGCTTCTTCCGGATATATAAAAAAATCACCTGATATATGAATAAATGAAATGGTATTCTTTTCAAAATCAACGTCAATGTGGACTAACTTTTCACCAGGATTTTTAAGTGCAACATGAATGCTCATGAAAAAAGCTCACCTGCTCTGTATGAACTGCGTACCAGCGGTGCTGCCAGCACTTTTGTAAAACCTATTTGGTAGGCAATGGCTTCTATTTCTTTAAATTCTTCTGGTGTGTAATATTTATGCACCGGATATGCCCCTTTGTGCGAAGCACAATACTGCCCAACCGTAAGTATCCTGCACCCAGCAGAATACACGTCTACAAGCGTCTTGATGATATCATCTTTAGTTTCGCCAAATCCAATCATAAGACCTGATTTGGCAACAAACCCATGCTCAGTAACTATCGCCAGCACATTAAGCGAAGCCTGGTAATCCCCTTTGGGACGAAGCAGTGCATAATGGCTTTGAGCCACTTCAATGTTGTGGTTAATGACATCAGGGGTTGCCTCCATTATTTTTGTAAGCGATAGTTTTTGCGAATATTTGAAATCAGGAATAAGTACCTCTATTTTTGTGTGGCTACAGGTAGCACGTATTGCTTCTATTGTTTTTACAAAATGCAATGCTCCGCCATCCTCTAAGTCATCGCGCGTCACCGATGTTATAACCACATACTCTAAATGCAGGTTTGCCACAGCATTGGCAATGTTCTGGGGCTCGTTTGTATCTAACGGCAGCGGCTGCCCCTTGGCAACAGCACAATATTTGCAGTTACGAGAACAGATATTGCCCATGATAAGAAATGTTGCATGCCCTTTTGAGAAACACTCACCAATATTGGGGCAACGCGCTTCAAGGCATACCGTGTTAAGACCACAGCCCGCTACATGTTTTTGCACCTGTTTGTACTGCTCACCTGAAGGTATGGAAAATTTTATCCAATCAGGTATGGTTCTTACTCTTCCCATTGTAGTACCGGTTTGCGCGCTGCCAGCACCGCATCAACCTTGCGCACTGGCGTTGTGTGTGGTGCGGCTTTGAGCAATTCAGGATGGGAGTGGGCTTCACTTTTTATTGCAACCATAGTATCCACAAATGCATCAAGTGTATCCTTATGTTCTGTTTCGGTTGGTTCAATCATCATTGCACCATGAACAATAAGTGGAAAATAAACCGTTGGCGCATGGAATCCATGATCAAGAAGCCGCTTGGCAATTTCATTTGTTGTAATGCCGTGTGGCATACCTTCATCGTTTATGACAAATTCGTGCATACATATACGTTTATATGGCAGGTTAATATGCTTTTGCAATTTAACACGCAGATAGTTTGCATTGACAACGGCATGTTCAGCAACCTGTTTTAAGCCGCTTGCTCCTAACATCACTATGTACGTATAGGCTCTGAGCATCACTAAAAAATTGCCATAGTAACTATGTACTCGCCCAATTGACTGTGGCCTGTCATAATCAAGATAATACTGATTATCCTTTTTTGCAATCACAGGTACGGGCATAAAAGGAATAAGTTTTTCAATCACACCAATTGGCCCTGAACCTGGCCCGCCACCGCCATGGGGTGTAGAAAACGTTTTATGTAAATTAACATGCATGATATCAAAGCCCAAATCAGCCGGGCGCACTTTGCCAACTATAGCATTAAGATTTGCACCATCGCAGTAAAACAATGCACCTTTACTGTGTAATATTTCTGCAATTGTTATGATATTTCGGTCAAAAAGGCCCAGAGTATTGGGGCACGTCAGCATCATAGCAGCAACATTGTCATCCAGTGCAGCACGCAGTGCATCTATATCAACATCACCATCACTGTTAGAAGGAATTTCTTTTACAGTGAAGCCACACATGGCAACGGATGCAGGATTTGTACCATGTGCCGAATCGGGGATAAGGATGATATTCCGTTTTTCACCTTTTTCTTCAAAATATTTCTTTATAATCATCACACTTGAAAGCTCACCATGGGCACCAGCTGCAGGCATAAGGGTAAACTGTTTCATGCCGGTAATTGCGCATAGCATCTCCTGCAAGGAATACATAATATGTAATGACCCTTGCGATAGCTCTTCAATAGTTGCCGGGTGCTGCCTGGTAAATTGTGGCAAACTTGCAACCACATCATTAATCTTTGGATTATATTTCATGGTGCAGCTGCCCAGCGGATACATGCCATTATCAACACCAAAGTTAAGACTGGAAAGCTTACGGTAATGGCGAACAACATCAACCTCGCTGACATCTGCAAGGTTAAGCTGAGCACGACATAGATGCTGTGGAATTGGCTCATAGCTTTCAGCACCAAACTGTGGTACTGTATATTTATTCCTGCCTTTTTTATGTAATGAAAATATTGTTTGCATGGCACTCACCATTATATTGTCTGCAATAGTTTTACAAGTGTATCTATATCATCTTTTGTAGTGCATTCTGTTGCTGCAATTAAAAGGCAATCAGAAAGCTCAGGATAATATTCTTCAAGCGGTATCCCTAATGCAAAACCATTTTCCATAAGTTTATGTCGAATATCCTTTGCATTGTTAAACTTAATGACGAATTCATTAAAAAATGGCGCATCAAACACACGTTCATAGCCCAGATCAACCAATTTTTCCACACAATAACTTGCTGCAGCATGGTTGGTACGTGCCAGCTCATACAATCTGTTCCCTACCAGGCTCAGGTATATTGTTGCTCGCAGAGCACACAATCCTTCATTGGTACATATATTTGATGTAGCACGTTCACGGCGTATGTGCTGCTCACGCGTTTGCAGCGTCATCACATAACATTCTCTTCCCTCCTCATCAACTGTTTTTCCAATCAGCCTTCCAGGAATGGTGCGCATAAATTCTTTTTTACAAGATAGTATCCCTAAAAGCGGCCCTCCATTGGCAGGGTAGTTGCCAAATGACTGTCCTTCACCGCATGCAATATCAGCACCACATTCGCCAGGGCTTTTTAACAGTCCTAAACTCATTGCTTCAGTAAATGTTGTAATGCATAATGCCTTATGTTCATGTGCAATAGATGCTGCTTTTTCAAGGTCTTCAATCACACCAAAAAAGTTAGGACTTTGCACAATAACGCATGCAATAGTATCGTTCATTTTGTGCGATAGTTCATTATAATCAGTTGTTCCGCTTTTATAGGGTACTATCTCCAATGAAACATCCGATGCCCATGCATACGTAGCAAGCACCTGACGGTAATGGGGATGAACTGTAGCAGAACATAATACTTTATTTTTCCTAGTGGTACGTACAGCCATGAGTACCGCTTCAGCCAGCGCTGTTGCACCATCATACATACTTGCGTTGGCAATGTCCATGCCAGTGAGCCTGCACATATACGTTTGGAATTCAAATATTGCCGCCAGCGTTCCCTGGCTTACCTCAGGCTGATAAGGGGTATACGCTGTGTAAAACTCAGATCGCGATGATAGATGGTCAACAATCGCAGGCACATAGTGATTATATATGCCACCACCTACCAACGAACACACCTGTTTATTCATACTGCCAGTGCGCTGTATAGAATGCAGTGCTTCCTGTTCGGATAATGGTGATGGTAATTGAATGTCTGGATTTTTTACTTGTGCTGGTATATCAATAAAAAGTTCCTCTACAGAATTAACACCAATTTCCTTGCACATCAACCTGATATCTTCATCGCTGTTGGGTAAAAAGCTCATGGCTATTCTCCTGAAGCAACATGCTCAGCATAGGTACTTGCATCCATCAGTTCATCAAGCTCATGCTTATCTTTAATATCTATCTTGAATATCCAGCCTTTACCATACGGGTCGCTATTAAGCAAATCTGGCGAATCTTCAAGCGTTTTATTTACTTCAACAATTCTTCCGCTTACCGGCGAATATACATCGCTCACAGCCTTTACCGACTCAACAACTGCAACCTGTTCTCCTGCTTTTACCTCAATGCCAACCTCAGGTAATTCTACAAAGACGATATCAGTCAGCATTTCCTGTGCATGATCAGTAATGCCGCAAATACCGGTGTAATCGTCCTGCACCTGTATCCATTCATGTGTTTTCGTGTATTTTAAATCTTCAGGAATGTTACTCATTATTATGCTCCTTTAAGAAAAATTATAATTTTTTAGGCAATATTTATTTGCAGCAACCAATTGGTGTCACAAAAGACATCTCTTTGCAATAACTTTTGCCTTACTGTCATTGCGAGGAACGAAGTGACGAAGCAATCCCCTAGTTGCGAGCGTCGCAGGCACGTGGCAATCTCATCTTCTGCGGCATTGAGGTTTCTTCACTTCGACACGCTCAGTGCAAGCACTACGCTCGCAATGACTTTACACCCGCGTCATTGATAGCCCCACTGGTTGTTCTGGAACACCCTCACTACTAGAATTTTCTGCCAGTGTACTTGTAGAATGGGCGCGGGACTACCTTTGCAGGGCTTGTTTTATCCCTGATAACTATCGCCACCTCATCCCCTACTGTAACAACATTATTTTTTACTAGTGCCAAGGCTATGCCTTTTTTAAAAACAGGTGAAAAACCACCACTTGTAATATATCCAATATCCTGATTATTATACTGCACTTTGTACTGGCTTCGCGGTATTGCCTTATCAAGCATTTCTAAACAGATTATCTGTCGTGGCGCACCATGTGCTTTTTGATGTTCAATTATTTCTTTAGCAATATACTCAGTCTGTGCACTTAGCACAAAACCAATGCCACCTTCAATAGGTGTTATGGTATCACTCAATTCATGGCCATACAATGAATAGCATGCTTCTAAACGCAATGTGTCACGTGCCCCCAGGCCCACAGGCTTTAACCCATACTCTTTTCCTGCTTCAAGTAAATCATTCCATACGCGGGAAGCAACATTATTAATACAGAAAAGCTCATAACCAAACTCGCCTGTATAGCCTGTCTGCGATATCAGCACGGGCTCACCCTTATAAGCACCAGTAAAGAAATGGAATCGTTTGAGGTTTTCTAAACGGTCATCCCTGATTATTTTTTTTAAGATATTGAATGACTGCGGTCCCTGCAGATCAATTTTTGCTGTTGCAGCCGAAACATCCTGTATTGATACATTCGTTTTGCAATGCTGTGTTAACCACTCTACATCCTTTTCTGTGGTAGCAGCATTCACAACAAGGTAATATTCATTATCAGAAAGCATAAATATAAAAAGATCATCTATAATTCCACCCTTATCATTTAAAAAACAGGTGTACATGGATTTCCCCTTTTCAAGCCTTCCCATATCAGTGGGGATAAGCTTTTGTAATGCTGCCCGTGCACCTCTTCCTTTAACAACTATCTCACCCATATGCGAAACATCAAATAAACCTGCAGCCTGTCGTACTGCCATGTGCTCATCAATTATGGAAGAATACAGTACCGGAAGTTCCCATCCGGCAAATTCAACCATCTTGCCACCCAGCTTTATATGATCATCATATAGAAATGTTCTCTGTGCTGTCATTTCATTCTCCGTTTTGCAAATTCACATGCTTTAAATAAAATATCATTAACCTCGCTTACTGCCGGACAGTATGCCATTTCAAACCGCAGTATGTCATCAAGTGTTAATCCATGTTCTATAGCCAGGCTTATTATATTTATTCGTGCTGTGGCACCACTGCCAATTGCCTGAGCACCTAATAGTTTTCCTGTTGTATCACACAGTACCTTGAAAGTCAAACGTTCATTTTCAGGAAAATATTCTGGTTTTACTGTAGCACTAATTTTACCTGCTATCACAGAAAAACCTCTTTCCTGGGCAACCTGTGTGGAAAATCCTGTTGCAGCTATTTCAAGTTCACCAACCTTTGTTACAAATGTGCCCGCAGTGCCTTTATAGGCTGAATGCATACCCATAGCATGTTCAGCTGCAATGATTCCCTGCTTATAGGCTGATGTAGCTAATTTAACTGGAAAAGGTTTTTTATCAATGACTGACCAGTTCTGGATACAATCACCTGCTGCATAGAGAGAAGGTTTCACTTCTAAATGTTCATTGACAATCACTCCCCATCTTCCTGTTTCAAATGATGAATTAATTGCCCAATCACAGTTAGCAGCAAAACCGGTTGCAACAATGACAATGTCAGCAGTATAGTCTTTTCCCGGTGTTCTAATACCAAATTCACTATCGCACTTTTCTATTGCTGTAACCGGGGAATGTGTTATAATTTCAATATCATGACTGGCACAGTACTGTGCTACCAATTGAGCCATATCGCTGTCAATTGCCTGCGGCAGTACCTCTTTTGCTTCAATAACGGTTACTGCAAGGCCATACGCTTTCAGGGCATAAGCAACTTCCAGGCCAATAGCTCCTGCACCAATAACTATCGCCCTAACCTTTCCCTGTATGTCTTTTTTTATCCGCTTCAAATCTTCAATGCTGCTTAAGGTATACACCCCTTTGTTTATATACCGTTCAATATCAGAAATCGGCGGTAACAGCGGCTTGTAGCCGGTACACAGTATAACCGTATCATATAGCAGGGTGATTTTTTTGTCATCACGGTGTGCCACTATTTCTTTTTTTTCAGCATCAATGCTGTGAACAATACCTTTCACTTTTTCCACATTCATTCTGGATAGAAATATATCCTGTTGCAAATCGTGTTCATTGACCGTGCCTTCAAGAGCATACGGCAACCCACAGGGATGGACAATATCTTTATCTTTGGGGTCTATCACAACAACATGAGCTTTAGGATTAATCCGCTTGATTGTCACCAGTGCTGCAAAACCTGCGGAACCCAATCCGGCAATAATTATCTTTTTTTGTTCCATTGATGATTCTCACTTTAAAAAATTATACCAATAACTATCTCATATTTGTTCACTATTAAAAACATTCCATGATAATTAAGGAAATAGTATACTATATACAGAGAATGGAAGAATAATTTTTTTAGAGTGTAAATTGTACGCATCTATTCGTCAATAAAAATTATTTCAATTTTATACCTTAAATTCCTGCACCATAATTTTTAATTTTTCAGTCAAACTATTTATTCCAATAACTATTGTGTTAATATCTTTAACAAGTTGCGATAATTCATCAGAAACAGTGTTTATGCTTTGCAAGGTATTACCCGCCTGGGCAACAAGCTCTGATTGCTCTTTTGATGATTGTGAAATATTTGTGATTAATACACTAAACTTTTGTGCAAGGATTACCAATTCACTCATTTGGTTTTGCATACTGTTTATCAGTGCAGATGAGGTTTCTACTTCTCTATTTACCTGGGACATTGCATTTGCAGTACTGGCAATATCTTTAATTATGCGCTGTGTCATGGCAGAAATTTCCTTGGTGGCTGTACTTGTCCTATCAGCTAATTTACTCACCTCATCTGAAACAACAGCAAAACCCCTGCCATGTTCACCTGCGCGTGCTGCTTCAATAGCCGCATTTAAAGCTAATAGGTTAGTCTGGTCAGCTATCTCTTCAATTGTTTCGGCTATCTCATAAATTCTTTTGCTTGACTGGCTTAATGAAGATACTTCCTGTGAAGACATCTGCACAACCTGTGAAATTTGATTCATACTTGTAATTGCCCTTTTTATTAACTGGCTGCTATCCGTTGCAGCATGAATCGTTGTATCAGCAAGCTTTTGAATATCTTCTGATTCGCGTGCATTCTTTTTAAACCATTGTGTCATAGAATGGATAATACTTGACGCTTTGCTTGCTACATCAAGCTGCACATTCACACCGTTTTGTATTGCATCGGTACTCTGTTTGATTGTATCACTGTATTGTGTAAGGGATTGCGATAGTTCCTTAAACTGCTGTATTGCCTGTCGTAAATTTGCCACCATGACACTAAATGACCGCTCAAGTGCTCCTGCAGCACCATCTGATGATGTAGCGATAGTTACTGTGAGGTCACCTTGTGCAATAACAGCTGCAATATTGGCAAGTGCCTGTATTTCATCAACCTGCGCATTGGTAAGCTGAGCACGCAAATTAAATTCTCTTTTTAACTGTGAATACCGCAAGTAGCTAAAGCTTGTCACAATCACCACAGTACCTATCATAAAAAAAAGATTGTTAATCATACTTATATAATCAATAGTGTTAGCCAAAAACACATTCATCCCTACATACATGCCTAATACCGCTAGCCCATTTGCAAGAGAATGTACAAACTGCCAGGGTGTAAGCAAATTAACCCCAATAATGACAAGATTAAGACCCGCGTAATACCCGGATGAAAAACCACCTAAATCAACAGTCATACGCGCTATCACAAAACCAGTATTTAATGTTGCTATATAACCATGAATAAAACTAAATCTACCCGGTTTTGAAATTCGAAGTACTACATATTGAATAACTAATAATGCTGTTGATATAAATCGATACACAACAAAGCGAGGGAACAACTCATGCGGAGTAATAACATAATCAAGTATCAAAAAACCAGGGACAAGAATTGAACCAAGCAGTATCAGCGTTTTAAGCCAAGAATGAATGAGTTCGTTGAGGTAAACAGTAAAGTTGGTATCTGAAATGGAATGCATAGGGTACCACCATTATGATATTTTATCACAGTAAGTTTATAATTAATACCTGAAACATCCATTTTGTGCAGCTAAATAATAGTGTAACCATGCAAATAGTAACCATTAGCCATCTAAATCTTTTACACTAAAGAATTCATTTAATTTTATTACTAATTTCTTTCAGTATTTCTAACTGAATCTCCTGTATTCTCATCATTTTTGACCACTGGTCAAGTAATAAATGATCAACTTTTTCGTGCAATGTCCTTATTTCAATTTCCGATTTTAAATTTATTTTATAATCATTTTCTGATCTGATGCGATCTTTCTTTTCTTGCCGGTTCTGGCTCATCATAATTATTGGAGCCTGTATGGCTGCCAGACATGACAAAATCAAATTTAATAATATAAATGGATACGGATCAAATGGTTTTATCATAATATATATACTATTGATTAATATCCATGTTAACAATATGATGAAAAATAATATAATAAATTTCCAATACAATATTTTTTGATAATGTGAAATCAGGTAAAAATCAACATTATTTTAAACCAGTATCTACCTCTGATCTTTTATACATTGTAACTCTACAGTGGGCATACCGTGTGGGGACAGGTATGCGATAGTTACCGGTACACTGCATCATGATATCAGTTGCTTCATCAATCCCAATCTTATGCCCCGGCGAAACAAATACTGGCTTAACCTGTGCGCGAGTACGCAATACCACACCAATGATTTCATCTTTGTCATATAAATATGCTCTGTCCCCTTTATTGGGGCCTGGTTCTGAATAGGTTCCACATAATCGCGATTTTGCACAACCTATAGTGGGAACATCAAGTATTACACCAATATGCGAGGCAATACCAAACCGCCGTGGATGGGCAATACCCTGTCCATCAAAGACCAGAACATCAGGTTTTATCGACAGCTTTTCATACGCTTTCAACACCAATGGTCCTTCTCTGAAAGATAGCAACCCGGGAACATACGGAAAAGTAATGGGGTCAGAGCAAAAAACCTCTTCACAAAGTTCCATAGTGGGGAAACTGAACACAGCAATGATGCAATATCCCCTGTCATCCGGGGTCAGAGCTACATCAATTCCTGCTATATATTCAATCTTTTCAGGCTTTCCCGTAATGATAACGTTGCCAGCAAGATTTTTTTGTATAATAATAGCTTCCTGAACACTGTAATCCCACTGTATACTCATGGCTCTGACCCCGCATTGATTGATAGTACATAGTACCAATATAATGTCAATGAAATTGAAGTGATTATTGAATACTATACTTTAAAAAATTTTTCTCTAATAGCATAAAATATTATTGTCATATAATTGACTCTATGATTGAATCATCAAAAAATTTTTTATAGGGCGATAGTTACCATGAAACCAAAGCGCATTCAATATACCATGTTCAATACCCCCATAGTTAAACATATACTTCGTGCTCTTGCATTTATTTTACGAACATTGTTAGGCTGGAAAAAAGTGGGAACACTTCCCGATGTCCCAAAATATTTAGCTATACTAGCATTTCATACTTCTAACTGGGATGTATTTTATGGTGTTCTGATAGCTTTTGGGTTTCATGTTGATATCTATTTTATGGCAAAAAATCAACTTTTCCGCTTCCCATTTGCACCGCTGGTACGTTTTTTGGGTGGCATACCAATAGACCGCTCAGTATCAAGTAATACTGTGCAAGCAACAATTGATATGTATAACAAGCATGAAAAATTTGCCATAGCATTAGCCCCTGAGGGTACCCGAAAAAAAGTAGAAAAATGGAAAACAGGTTTTTATCATATTGCCTCAGGCGCAAATGTCCCAATTATTTTGGCATTTTTAGATTACAAAACAAAATCTGGTGGCGTAGGTGCTGTAGTATATCCTACCGGTAATATGGAAGCTGACTTTCAGACAATAAGAGACTTCTATAAAAAGGTACACGCCCGTTATCCCGATCTGGCTTCATTACCACAAGACGAATAATTTGTACAAAGAAGAGCTGTCTAAAAGATTGGTAATAAATTTATCAAAAAAAATCACTCACCTATCATAAAGTAATTTCCATCTAAACCAACTATTAGACAGCTCTATATGTTAAATATATCACTCTTTGACTTAACTACTTGCTTTTAACTTTTTGTACTTCCTCTTCACGGAGAACTTTGCGTAAAATCTTTCCAACAGCCGACATGGGCAGTTCTTTTCTGAATTCAACAATTTTTGGGACTTTATATGCTGCAAGATGTTGCTTACAAAATTCTATTATCTCTCCTTCTGTTGCAACTTCTCCTTCTTTTAAAACAATAAATGCTTTTACTGTCTCGCCTCTATATGTATCTGGAATACCCACCGTAACAGCTTTATCAACCTTAGGATGCCTTAAAAGAACATCATCAATCTCAGATGGATATACGTTGTACCCACCAGCAATAATCATATCTTTTTTACGATCAACTATATAAATAAATCCATCCTCATCCATAGTCACAACATCTCCTGTATATAACCATCCATCTTTTAACACATTATCAGTTTCTTCTTTATTATTCCAGTATCCTTTCATTATAAATGGGCTTTTGAATATTAATTCACCTGGTTTTCCCGGTGGTACTTCAGTTTTCCCATCTTCTAAATCAACAATCTTTACCATAGACTCCTGCATAGGAATTCCTATGCTACCAGGCTTTTTTATACCAAATATCGGTGTACATATACCAATACCACATGTCTCTGTCATTCCCCATGCTTCAATATAAAACAAACCCATGTCTTTCATCTTATTGATAAGCGGTACAGGACATGAAGCCCCACCCGATAGTATAAGCCCAAACTTTCTATCAAGCGCAAGTTCCTTGGCTTTAGGATGATTTACAAGTGCTGTAAGTAATGTTGGTACCGCAAAGAAATAAGTGACTTTATGGGGAATTCTTCCCAACAAATTAATAAATTCGTTTATATCAAACCTCGGCACCAGGTACATCGTTGTTTGTCGGAAAATACCCCAGGTGAAACACTGAATATGGCCTGCAATATGGAAAAATGGCATTACACCAATATTGCACCGTGTTTCTGCTGGCATTAAATCGATAAAATATTTTCCAACTTCCATGGTAGATATTGTTGCACCAACTACATTATAATGAGTATGCACCGCACCTTTAGGAGCACCAGTTGTCCCGCCTGTAAAAACTATAATAGCTGGATCATCAGGACTTATATCAATTTTCGGAACAGAAGCTTCATAAATACTGTCCAGTAAATCCGAAAAATAATGCCAATCCTTTTCAAGTTGAAGTTCTTGTGAACTGCCTTTTGGAAATCCATCTATAAAATCTGTTATTTTGGTTACTATGACTGTCACACCAGATTGCTTCAAAACATCCCTGTGGTTTGGCAATAACATATCAAATGTAATAAATGCACCTGGTTGTGTTATGGAAATTAATTGATTAACCTCATCCGCTGTATATAGGGGATTCATTAATGTTGCAATTCCTCCTGCCATGAGTGTGCCAAAATAAGCAATGGCAAATTGCGGTGAATTTGGCAATTGCAAACAAACTCTATCACCTTTTTTAACGCCAATTTTCACCAGCGCCTGTGCAAATTTTATTGATAACAGTCGCAATTGATAATAGGTAATTTGAGTACCAAAGAAATCCGTTGCTACTTTATCAGGTGCAACAGCTGCACTGCAATGTAACATATCCTGCACTGTCATCCTTTGAAAGTGAACAGAATGGTACCAGAAATCATAATTCTTTTCCCATAAACGCTCCATAAAAGTCCTCCATCTTTATTTCAAAGATTTAAAATAATTGCACAGTGAAAAGCCAGCCTGTATACCACAATAATAATCCCTTAAAAGCTGTTGTTTGCTGATGGTTGTTCGTTTTGTTTTAAACCAGGCAGGTGGACATATCTCTGTAATGCGTGCATCATCAGGAGGATTTTCAATAAATTCAATTGCCTTATTATACTGTATAGGCCTTTGTAGTAATGCTTTAACAAAATCAGGATAACTTCTGAACAATACTTTTAGCAAAATACCACTTTCAGATTCGTTTTTCCTGTATCCTTTAGTCTGTGAACGTATTACCACAATATCGCGAGCACCACGTCTGTATGCTTCTATAACTGGAATTGAATCACCTACTCCCCCATCTACAACTCTTTGACCTTCTATAAATAATTTATTTTTATATAACACTGGCAATGCACTTGAAGCTTTTAACACAAATTCCAGATTTTCCACATCTGGTTTAATATATAACGCTTTTCCTGAATCCATTGAAGTTACAACAACAAAAAACTCTCTGCTACTATCCATAAATATTTCACGTAAATTGAGGCGATAGTTACTGATAGTAATGTTCCATAGCCAGTCTAAATCCATCACATTCCCACACAACAATCGTAAAGGATTGATAAACCGCCGTGAAGCAGACCAGTTTTCCATTATATAAAAATTACGCTCGTATTGCCTTCCAAGAAAAGATGCAAGATTACATGCACCAGCTGAAACACCAATATACAGATCAAACTGAGTTATGCCACGTAATCCCATTGCAAACAGCACACCAGCAGAAAAAACGCCGCGCATCCCCCCACCTTCAACAATGAGGGCTTTTTTACCGCGCGGCGCTACTTCGGCATTATGGATGTAGATGGATGGATGAATTTGCATTGTAATTATGCTTCCAGAACACCTGTAAAAATTGATGAGCCAGCCCGTAATATAACTCCGTTTTCATTACGGATACCCTGTATAATCCCTGAATATTTTTCATATTCCACTGTTAGGAAAAATTGTGCTGATAGCACTTTGCCATAATAAAAAGCTATTTCAGGATTGTCTTCTAAACCTGCTGGAACCTGATTATAGGTATAACCATCTACCAGTGATTGTAACTTCTGGATTGCAATAGTCATTGCTTGAAGGTGAAGTATCCCATGGGTAAGTATTCTGAAGGCTTGCTGCAACATTGTTGCAACACTCAACGCAAATGCAGTATCCTTTGTAGCAAGTAGCTCAATGAGAGAATCCATTTCAGCAATAGCAATCTTCACTTGATTAATTACATTTTCAGGAACTATCGCCCGCGCTTTTTTCATAACATCATTTGCATAGTCTTTATATGCATTGTACCGCTGGCGCTTTTCATCTGACAAAATTTTGCGCATGGTTAGGTCTATTGACTGAATGCCATTTGTACCTTCATAGATAGAAAGAATTTTTGAATCGCGAGCATACTGTTCAACAGGGTACTCACCACAATATCCATACCCACCATACACCTGAACGGCTTCAGCTGTAATTAGCCACGATAGGTCGGTGTTACCTGCCTTACAGATAGGGATTAAAAACTCAACCAGTGCATGTGCCTTTTTACCAATTTCATCATTGCGTACCCGAGAAATATCAATATGATACGCAATCAATGCAACCAGCATACGCATAGCCTCAACATGTGATTTCATCCACAACAGCATCCGCTTAACATCAGGATGTCCAATAATGGTGGGTTCATTTTTTGAAATTGTCTTTCCCTGAATACGTGATTTTGCATACTGAACTGCATGCATATACGCTGCACTGGAAACACCCAATCCTTCCAATCCCACATCAAGCCGTGCTTCATTCATCATGTGGAACATATTTTTTATCCCATCTCGTTCTTTGCCCAGCAAATAACCTATACAGCTATCATTGTCACCAAAACTTAACGAGCATGTTGCTGAAGCTTTAATGCCCATTTTATGTTCAATGCCTGTGCAGATAACATCATTTCTTTTGCCTAATGTCCCATCACTGTTAACCAGTATTTTTGGAACAAGAAAGAGCGACAACCCTTTTGTCCCTTCTGGATCACCATCAATGCGTGCAAGTACCATATGTATAATATTTTCATATAGGTCATTTTCGCCTGACGAAATAAAAACTTTTTGACCCTTGATTTTATACGTACCATCAGATTGTTTATAAGCTTTAGTGGTGATAGCTCCAACATCTGAACCTGCCTGAGGCTCAGTCAAACACATGGTACCACCCCATTTACCACGTACCATATTGCCAAGATACAGGCGTTTTTGCTCTTCATTACCAAAAATCCGCACCAGATTGGTTGCACCATTTGATAGAGTAATATAAATAGTAAATGAGATACTTGCTGCCAGAAAATACTCAAGTGCTGATCGATACAGCATCTCAGGCATACCCATGCCACCGCAGGATGATGGCTGTACAAGCCCCGTGAATCCTGCCTCATTAAATACTTTCATTGCTTTTTTAAATCCTTCAGGTACAGTAACAGCATGAGTATCTGGATTAAATGTTACACCTTCTTTATCAGCTATACTATTAGCAGGGTAAACTTCATCCATGGCAATTTGTTCTGCTAAATCAAGGACAGCTTCAAATGTCTGTCTATCAAATTCTTTATATGCTTCATATTCTGGAAGTGATACAAGATCAAACATCTCAAATAAAACAAATCGTACATCACGCGAATCCACCAGCAGATTTGGACGCATACCAATCCCCCTTTTGTTTTATATACATTCTATAATAACAGCTGCCCCCATACCCCCACCTGCACAGAGAGTTGCAAGGCCAAACTGGACATTCCTTCGCTTCATTTCATGCAAAAGTGTCACTAGAAGTCGTACTCCTGTTGCACCAACGGGATGACCCAGTGAGATACCGCTGCCATTGACATTGGTAATTTCCCGGTTTAAGCCCAATTCTTTTTCACAGGCCAGGTACTGGGCAGCAAATGCTTCATTCACTTCAATAAGGTGTATGTCTTTTAATGTTAGTCCTGCTTTTGCTAATGCTTTTCTAGTAGCTGGAACCGGACCAATACCCATAATATCAGGATCAACCCCGGCGGTTGCAGTTGATACAATCCTTCCCAAAATAGGAACCTTTAATTCTTTAGCTTTTTTTGCTGACATCAATATAACACCAGCAGAACCATCATTAATGCCCGAAGCATTTCCTGCTGTTACTGTTCCATCATCTTTAAATGCTGGTTTTAATGCTGCCAGTTTTTCTATAGTAACATCGCGGCGTGGATGTTCATCCGTATCGGCAATGATAGTTCCCTTTTGTCCTTTTACTTCAGCAGGAACTATCTCCTCTTTAAAATATCCTTTATCAATTGCCGCAATAGCTCTTTTATGAGAAAGTAATGCTAATTCATCCTGCTCTTTTCGAGTGATAGCATATTTTGCAGCAAGATTTTCGGCAGTTATACCCATCGCTGGTCCTATACCTAAATTGGTAAGCGAATCCCACATTGAATCACGTATTTCAGTATGCCCTATGCGAGTACCGTACCGCATCTCATCAATAGTGTACTGTGCATTGCTCATACTGTCTGTGCCTCCTGCCATAATGCAGTCAGCTTCGCCAGCTTTTATCTGACAATACCCTAATTGCACTGACGACATTGAAGAAGTACAATTTCTATGCACAGTAATACCCGGCACAGTAATAGGAAGACCTGCTTTTACAAGCGCAACACGGGCTAAATTATTTTCCCCATTAGTCCTCTGGTAATTACAACCCCAGATACAATCATCTATTACCTCGGGATCAATTCCTGAACGTTTAACAAGTGCCTGCATAACCGGAATTGTTAATTCCAATGCACTGGTATTGGCATACATACCTCCAAACTTTCCTATTGCAAGTCTGCATGCAGATACTATAACAACATCAGTATTATCCACATTACACCTCCTAACATCCCTTGAAATTGGGTTTGCGCTTTTCTACAAATGCTTTCATTCCTTCTTTCTGATCATAAGTGGAAAACAATATCCCAAACGACAATGCTTCATACTGTAACCCTTTATCCAGGGAACTATCGGCACCAAACATTATTGATTTTTTTGCTGCCTGTAATGCTAACGGCGGGCGTTTGATGATAGTATGCAAAAAGTTTGCTGCTTCACCTACAGGATCATTTTCTGTTATTCTATCACACAAGCCCCACGCAAATGCCTTTTCAGCTGTAATAAACTCACCGGTAAAGATAACTTCTTTTGCACGACTTAATCCAATAAGACGTGGGAGCCGCTGTGTACCGCCAGCTCCGGGAATAATGCCAAGCTTGATTTCTGGTAAGCCTAATTTAGCCGAGGTGTGACATATTCTAAAATCACACGCAAGCGCCAGCTCCAACCCACCACCCAGTGCATAGCCTTTAATGGCAGCACAGGTGGGAACAGGAAGTTGCTCAATCATGGTATACACATCATTAAAACTGAATGCTAATGCCTGGTGCGGATTTTGCTCAGCCATTTCACCAATATCAGCACCTGCTGCAAAGTGGTCGCCCTTACCAGCAATGATGAGGGCTCTGACACCAGTATCACACACATCCTTAATCTTTTTACCTAACTCCTCAATGAGCTCTCTGTTGAGTGCATTCATTACTTCGGTTCTATCGATGTAAATATGCCCTATTGAATCTTTCACTTTGGTAATAATAAATTCCCGTGTTTCCATATTGCTCATAATAAATAGTTTCCTTTACTTTAAAAATGATTTAAAACTTCCATCAATAATTTCAGGTTCTGGTTTAATGTAACTTAAATTATACGTTTGACTTAACCAATGTAACCGTTCTGCTATACGTTTGTGGTCAATATCCATAGCAGTCTTAAAAGGTCCTGGCTGATTCATACCGGCTTCCTGCCCTTTATCAATATCAGTAGCACTTGCAGCCACCCTCTCTTTTAATACTCTGATTGATTCATTAAGTTGAACTGCTAAAGGATCAATTGGCTGAATGATATCGGTAACTGTTGATGAATCAATAATTGCCTTACCACCTTCCCATACATAGATACCTTTACCAGTTTTCATGCCTAATTGGTTTTTCTTTATACATTCAGTTATGAATTTACCAGGCTCCCATTCAGGTGACAGTGTTGTTTTATAATATTGCATAACGTTATAAATAACATCCAGCCCAACAAAATCCATAAGCTCAAATGGTCCCATCTTTGCTCCATGATTTTTCATCAAAGTGTCAATGCTTGCTGGTGATATTTTTCCTTCATCAAGAATAGCACTCCACAACGGCTGTAGTGGCGCATTAATCCTGTTTACAATAAAGCCAGGCCTATCGCGTAAAACCTTTATGGCTATTTTGCCCAACTTTGTACCTAAATCCATGAGTGCATCAATCGTTTCATCAGACGACTTTTGCCCATAAATAACCTCAACCAGGCGCATTCGGTTAACAGGGTTAAAGAAATGGAAACCAGCAAATCGTGATGGCTCTGACACCGTTTTAGCTAATTCGCTAATACTCAGCGAAGAAGTATTGCTGGCAATAATTGCATCGGTTCTAGCGGCTTCAGATACTGTTTTGAATATTTTTTTCTTTAAATCCATAAGCTCTGGCACTGCTTCAATAATGCAATCAGCATCTTTCACTGAGGATATAATATCAGTAGAAGTAGTAAGCCGTATCATTGCTTCATCCATAGCTTTTTGGGTCATTTTTTGTTTGCTCACAAGGAATGTGAGATTCGACTTAATCTTACCGATAGCCTTCTGCAATAAATCTTCACTAATATCCACCATTGTCACAGTAAACCCATTTACAATATGTACTTCTGCAATGCCATTACCCATAGCACCCGAGCCAATAACGGTTACTTTTTTAATTGCTCTGACACCCATAATGCCTCCTTTATAAAATCATTGCACATATTACATAATGTTAATGAACAACCATTAACTTTTATACTAATTTTGTCAACCATTTTCAATTATTTTTAAGTATTTTATACCCATTTTATATTGGCTCTGACACCTATAGGGCGATAGTTACTGATGATTATACCTCTCCCCTTGTTCTTGCTTGTTTTCTTCTTTTGCTCTGACACCACATACGTGATGATATGCACTATGGTATTCATTTTTGCACTATGCCTACCATTATTTGCTCTGAGACTATTGTTGTAACTTTGCTCTGACACCAAAATTCACTTTTTTTTCAAAATTTTTATCACTTTTTTTTACTATTTTTCACTTTCCTGCGTTGTATATACACAAAAGCGTTTTTTTTACCATATTTACTTTGGGAGGAACTACCATGCGTAAACACCGTTTTATTGCACCAAACATTACCTATCATGTCACCAGCCGCATCATTGAATGCAAGAATTTGATGGAAGAAGATTCTATCAAAGCACTATTTGAATACTGCATCACGCTGGCACAGGCAAAATATCCTTTTGAACTTATCAATTATCAGATTATGGATAATCATATTCATTTGCTCATAAGAACAGTGGAAGGTGGTGCTACTATATCCCGTATAGTGCAGTATATTAAGTCGCGGTTTGCACAACGATTTAATACGATGATGCAGCGCACTGGTCCGGTATGGAATGAGCGCTTCAAAGATAGCATTGTAGAGTTTGCGGACAATCCTCGAATATATTTACTTAACTTACTATGGTACTTTGCCAACAATCCGGTGCGTGCAGGCAAGGTAAAAAGCCCTTTTGAAAGCTACTTTGGTGGGTCACGGGCTTATTTTGACAGTAACTATCGCCCTCATTTAAAGATTACACTGCATCAGTATTTTTTAGAGTTGGGAGATACACTGGAAGAGTGTATTGAGCGCCTGTGTGCTTATTGCCGTGGCGAGCTTTTGCTCTGACCCCAATAAAAAGATATTGACACAAATACCAAAACTTTTAACCAATAACACTATATTTATACCAAAAGAGGTCATCCCATGAGCGTATTACAATCCGCAAAGGCTGCAAAAGAAGCATCCATTTATCTGGCAGCTGTTTCAACCAGCGTTAAAAATGATGCTTTACATGTAATAGCTGACGAAATTAAAAAAAATGAAGAAGCTATTTTACAGGCTAATGCCAATGATGTACAAAGAAGCCAGGAAGAACACCTGCCGGCACCGTTGCTTAAACGCTTGAAATTTGACCAATCCAAGATCAACGAAGTTATTGCAGGTATTGAAAGCCTCATTGCATTACCTGATCCTGTGGGAAATACCTTGCTTGCAACAGAACTAGATGATGCTCTGACCCTCTATAAAGTAAGCTGTCCTATTGGTGTCATTGGTGTTATTTTTGAATCACGGCCTGATGCGCTGGTACAGATATCAACGCTGTGCTTGAAAAGTGGCAATGCGGTTCTTCTCAAAGGTGGCAGTGAAGCAAAAGAAACCAACAAAATTCTTGCGGAAATTATTTACACTGCAGGTGTCAGAGCTGGCATACCGGAAAACTGGTTGACACTGCTTGAAACGCGTGAAGATGTAACTGCTCTTTTAAAGATGGATGATTACATTGACCTTATCATCCCGCGCGGGTCAAATGCTTTTGTTAAATATATTATGGACAACTCTCGCATACCGGTGCTGGGACATGCTGATGGCATATGTCATACGTATGTTGATAAAGATGCTGATATTGATATGGCAATCAAAGTTGTCACTGATGCAAAGGTGCAGTATGTTGCAGTGTGCAATGCTACTGAAACATTACTGGTGCACAGAGCTATCGCACATACTTTTTTGCCGTTAATTGAAAAGGAACTAAAAAAATATAAAGTAGAGATAGTTGGATGTGATGAAACGCAAAAAATCATCGCGGTTAACCTTGCAACCGAAGAAGACTGGAAAACAGAATATTTGGACTACAAACTTTCCATTAAGGTAGTTGATAGTGTCGATGACGCAATACGACATATCAACAAGTATGGTTCAAAGCATACTGACAGCATTATCACCAGTAACAAAGATGCTGCAAAGAAATTTCTTGATTTAGTTGATTCAGGTAATGTATTCTGGAACTGCTCAACCCGCTTCAGTGATGGCTATCGATATGGCTTTGGTGCCGAAGTGGGTATCAGCACATCTAAAATTCATGCGCGCGGACCAGTAGGATTAGAAGGATTGGTAATCTATAAATATAAACTACTTGGCAATGGGAATATTGTAGAAGACTATGCAAAAGGCAAGCGTACATTTACGCATAAAAAACTTAACACACAGTGCCCGTTATAATATTATGCTTCCTCTTTTACTTTTAAAAGAAGATCCTTACCAGCGTGCGATAGTTCCTGTGAAGTGTCACTAATATCTTCGGCCACTGCCATATTGTTTTGTATCAGCGTGTTGATGCTTGCTATTGAATTACTTATCTCTATCATTATATCATTATGGCGATGGATATCATCGGCTATCTGTTGTGACTTCTGCTGAGATTGGCCCACCTGCGTTTGAATTTCTTCTTTAATTTTTTCCTGATTATCAATATGCTGAAATATTTCCTGCATACCACTACTTACAGTATTTAAGGTATTCACAATATCCTGAAACAAATTGATAATTGTAGTAACACCAGTGTTAGTGGTCTGTACACTATGCATGTTTGATTGTATATTAATAGTAATTTCTTTTAAACTCATTACCGATTGCTCTGATAACTTGTTTACCTCATCCGCAACAACAGCAAAACCTCTCCCTGCTTCACCGGCACGGGCTGCTTCAATTGATGCGTTGAGAGCTAGAAGCTGAATCTTGTCAAAAATATCCTGAAGAATATTCATTATGCCAGTAAGTTTATTGGAACTATCCAGAAGCATTGTAGCATTATCATTCACAATGCGTATGGCATCCTCACCTTTTTGTGTAATAGTACGAATAGAGTCAAATGCCTGTGAAATAAGTGCCGATCTATTTTTTAAAAGGTCAATTTCCTGAGCTAACGCTTTTATGGTAGTAAAAAGCTTTTGTAATGAATTGTATTGACTATTGACATTGGCATTCACATCACCAAATCCATTGGTAACTTCCTGAGCTGAAGCTGTTATCTGTTCTATTGCCGATGCCTGGTCCTGAATATTCTTTAAAAAGTCATTTAGTTTATCAGAAATCAGTTGTGATATTGATAACATTTTATGTGAAATATCCTCAATGATTGTGTGAAGACTTTTCATCTGTGTAATCTGATCAAGACTTTTACTTTTTTCTTCACCTAACAATGATATCATAGTTTGAAATGTTTTTAGTGTCATGAGCATGATAATTAAACAAAGTGTTAATGCGGCAATACTATCTATTAACCCTATTCTGAGTGCTTCGGCTAGTTTACCTTCCACCTGATTTTTGTTTAAAACAAAAAATGTAATAATTGCAACAACATAAGAACCATAAATTGCAGCGGTAATGGCACGCGTAGAAAATGCCGAAGCAAAAAGCATTGTTGCAAACATAAAGTAAACCATAGTAACAAATCCAACATGCGCTGCTTTAGTAAATAAACCCACAAGAACTACTAATGAGCAAAAAATAACAAAAATATTTGATGCAAGCTGAAGTTTTCCTTTTTTTATATAATAAATACCTAACAAACTAAACAACGATGCAGGGATTGCTGATTGCAAAAAGCCAATACCACGCTCCACACTTATAAAAATAAATGAAAGAATAACCCCTAAATTTAACAATACAATAACCGCAATAGCAAAGCTAACAACTAAAAAGGCTTTCCTTTTTGTTAAAAAGTCACTGTTTTCGTATTTACCAAACACGAATTGGGAAAATCCAGTCATGATAATACCTCGTATAACATATATCTGTTTTTATTGACAGTAAGCTAAACTACATATATAGTCAATAACTATTTATCGTTACCATACTAATTAGCGTGGTGTTATTATTGCAAAACGTTCAGGTTTATCAAACATAGTAAAAAATTTTATCAGCGCCACTTTGCTGCCATTCCATTGAACATCCTTATCAAAAAGTATTTTTGTTTTGTCGATAGCTCCGGTGATAAGCTTAATGAAAGTAGTATAGGGCATGTGCAAAAAAGCATCGTAATTGCCGGAAATTCCTTTGGAGTAATACAACACTGCATTGCGTATAAAAAGCATATATGAGACATTCTTATCGCTAAAATGAATTCCGATACTAACAGTACTGTTTTCTGCTTTTTTTGGATTTACGTTTACTGCCATGCTATCAAATAATTTTTCCGGTTGAATGTGTTTTAGCATATCATATCCCTTAAATATCACTGATTTTTTCTTTTGCATACCATACGTTAATTCCTGTGCAGCTTTTAAATACACATTGCGCCATACACCAGATTCAGCCTGAAAAGCAAGCTGCGTGTATGTTTGTGCAAGCAAGCTGTGCGCATCCTCATTGCTGGGCTGTGCCATTACTACATGATTCAACACCTCGGCAACCCATCGGTAATCCCCCTTATTGAATGATGTGTGAGCTTTTTCAAGTATGCTTTTGACCCCGCCCATATATTCTACATATCGCTTTGCCCTTTCACCATCAGGCAGTTGATTAAGATATGCGGGATTACCATTATACCACCCCACATACATCTGGTACACGGCTTTAACGTTTTGTTTCAATACACCGTAAAACTGTCGGTTAGGTATAAAAAGCGATAGTGACTGTGGAAGGGTTAATGTTTCTGCAATCTCCTCAGGAGTAAATCCTTTATTGGCAAGCCGTATGGTCTGATCATGAATAAATTTGTACATATCAGCCTGCTTTATCAGAAATTCCCTGATGCGATTGTTGCCATACATGGGCCAGTTATGAGTAAAGAAGCACACTTTAGCATCAGGAAAAAGTTGTAGTGATTCATTGATATATTTGCTCCATTTAGACGCATCTCGCACCTTTGTTCCTCGCAACGTATACAGATTATGCATGGTTCTACTTGCAATCTCAGCTGGGCAAAAGGCTTTATACGCAGGTAGGTAAAACGTCATCTCTGCTGGAGCTTCGGTATCGGGTGTATACTGGAATATAAACTCTACACCATCGATTATTATTTTTGTGGGAGTTGTATCAATAGTAACTGTCGGCTCCACAATACTGTATGACCCTTGCGCCACTGTTTTTCCAATGCCACTATCTATCTGCCCTGTGGGAGCAATGGGTAAATCCTGTCCAAACTGATACTCAGCTCTTCGTGACATTGCATTGGCAAGGAGTATATTTTCGCTGAATGCTTCTTCCATAAAACCTTTGGGAGCTATCACTGTAATATTCCTGGTCTTTATTTCCTCTTCAGTAATTATCCCCAACACACCACCAAAATGATCAATATGGCTATGGGTAAAAATAATTGTGGAAATATGTTTATTTTTTTTGATGTGCTTTTTGAAAAATTCAAACGCAGCATGAGCTGTTTCTTTTGTGGTAAGCGTGTCCACAACAATCCAGCCTGTTTTTCCCTCTATTATGGTCATATGTGCGATATCAAAGCCCCTAATTTGATATATGCCCCGGGTAACCTCATAAAGACCAGCTTTTGCATTGAGCCTGGCCATTTCCCATAAAAGTGGATGTGCAGTTTGTGGCGTTTGGTTTTGCAAAAACGAATATGCTGACATATCCCACACAACATTGCCTTCTTTATCTTTTATGATCAGGCTTTTTGCTTCAGCAATTAATCCACGAGTTACTTCCAGTTTATCAATACTATCAAACT
>JBFLZD010000023.1 GCA_040756435.1 Spirochaetota bacterium
AAAATTTTTAAGGATTTATTACTGAATAATTTTTATTATTTTAGCAACAAATTAAAATATTTTCTGTAAAAAAATTACAATATTTATTTGTTAACTTTTTTTAGGCATGAAATGTTTTATTAACACAGACACCTTTGTGGGCTATAGACTATAATGTGTTTCCTTTATACTAAAAAAGTATTTTAAGCAATTATTACTAAAAAAATTATTAGTTACTTTTTATTATCTTCACTATTCTCAGTTTGCTTTAGACCATTTGTGGCATAGCCTATACTTTCACTTAACTCTTGAGCACTTAAATCAAGGATACGTGAAAATCCCTGAACAAATTCTGCACTTTCTAAAGCTTTCTGGCTTATTTCAATTATTGCATTTACAGCTTTCGTTAATTCCTCAAGAGTAACTTTCTGTTCCATTGAAAAATTATATACAGAGCCTGATAACTCTTTAAAAGATTCCAATTTTGTTTTTATATCCTTATTTTTAATATTTAACTCATTAGTAAAGTCCACTGTATCTTTAAGCACATTAAAAGTTTCAGTAATTCCTTTTCGTATAGCTTTGATAGCTTCAGTAGCTTTACTTATATATTGAATTTCATTTGTTATCATTCGAGCCTGTTCAGCAATTGTTGAATGTATTCCTTTCACAATATCAGCCGTCTGATCAGCTAATTTGTTAACTTCATCTGCAACAACTGAAAATCCCTTACCAGATTCACCAGCACGTGCAGCTTCAATAGCAGCATTTAAAGCCAGCAAATTAATCTTATCAGCTATCTCATTAATATTGACTATCGTCTGTTCCACTTCTTTTAAATATTCAGCAATTGATTCAATTGCATTAATTGACTTGGTAATAGTTACTTCCCCATCTTCAGATTGTTTTACAGCCTGTTCAATAGAATTGGATAAACGTGTTATTCTTTGCGATATCTGGTTGCTGCTGGTATCAATTCCTTCTATATCGCTTTTGATTACATCCATGCTGTCAGCCTGTTGTTTAATAGCATTCAGGTTTGATTCAAATGAAGATGACATCTCTTCATATGCACTGGATGTTTCTTCAACTATGGTCGATAGTTCCCGAGCAATATCATACAACTTGGTTGCCGAAACATTAAGATCAGAACTAAGACGTTTTACCTCTTCGGACTTTGAATGGGTTGATTGAAATAAAGTGCGGAGGGATTCTACCATTTTATTAAATGCCGAAGTAATATATCCAAATTCATCTCCCGATTGAACGGGGATATGAACATTAAAATTTCCTTTATCAACTTCTCTTAATCCTTCAGTAAGTGTACGAATTGGTCTTACAAGTATACCTGCAAAAAACAGACGTAAAATAAATCGAACAAAAACGTATACTATGAAAACTATCACAAGTAACCTTAAAACTGTTTCATGCATGTACTTACGATATTCAATATATGGAAAACCAACTTCATATATAACATTATCTTTTATGTAACGGTATGCAAAAACATGTAAAGATGAATCATTTGATGTATGATATACTCTTGACCCAATAAATTGGATAGGTATGAGATACTGACTTAATGCAAATTTTAATTCTTTCCCCTCCAATGTAGTTTTTTCTAAATAATCAGTAAAAATTTTCTTAAAACCCAATAAAATTGGATCTTGCTTTGATAGTAATAACTTGAGATTAGTTTTATAATTAACATCATGTAATTGTAATATCTTGTTATGTAAATAATATACTTTTGCGTCTAATTTTTTGCAAAATTCTATTAATTCATTTTTATTTTTAATTTTATTATTCTGAATATATTCCTGTAGTGTTATTTTATATCCATCAAAAGACTCAGGTGAATTATTCAGTACTCTAAAGACTTCATCTTTAAATGATTCATTGTTTATGTTAAATAAATTGATCCATATATTTGCATGTTGAAGTTCTAATGCAATATTTTCTTTATTAAAATCTTGGGGTACTGTTGTAATCCAAGAATTTTTTATAGTGTCATAAGAGGCTTTGTAGGCATATGTATTAAATGTATCATTATTATGCTCAGATAATAATGCGGATCGATAATATATATCATCAAAATTTTTCTCATTACTTTTTATGACAATGAAACCAATAATTTGAAATAAACAAAGTACAGTAACTAAAATTATACCAATAAGTTTACCTAAAAATGAAAATCTATCTTTTGAATTATTGATATATACAATAAAAATTAGGAAAAAACCTAAAAGATTGAAAAGTGTCCATGATGTGTGAAATACTTCTCTATCAATAAGGCCCTGTCTACTCAAGGTATTGGTTATTGAAGGTACGATCGTTCCTATAACAGTAAAAATAAAAAGTAATGCAATAGTTTTTTTATCTTCTTTATCGCTAGTAAAAAATCTCCACCATTGTAATATATAGGTGAATAAAATCCCAATCATTATTATGATGCCTATTTTTGCACTGATTTCCTCAGCATCAAAATCATAATAATGTCCTCTAAATAGATAAACAATATCAGACTTTAATGTGGTGATTGCAAAAATAACAAAGCATACAAATGCTATAGATAATCCTGAAAAAAGATAAAACCTGGATACTTTTTGTGCCTTAGGGTAAGGGAAAAAGAAATATAAATATCCCATATAAGTAATCGTAACCAATATGGTTGAAACTGTAATCCATCGATGATAGGCTGCTAATGGATGATATATACTTGACGATATGAAATAACCAATATTGAAAATACCTTCTATTATATAACCTATAGATATTGCAGTAGTAGCTTGTGATCTATCTTTTGTATTATATAAAAAAAAGCCTGTTGTAAAAAAAAATATTGCGGGAATGAATGAACCCAATGAAAAGGAATTAAACAATATTACCGAACCCATAATAAACCAGACCCCTTAAAAATGTTTTTTTATATAATTATTGTTTACATATTATAAATCGGCCAAAATAATCAAGAATATTTTATAAATAATTAATCTTAGTAGACTTTATATAAAAATGTATTAAATATATTTTTGTAAATATAACATCAAGCGGCAATATAATTTGATAGAATATGAAAAATAATTTTCATCTTTTTTTTGAATTGACATATATCTATGGATATAAATATACATAATCAAAGCAAAAGCCAGCGTAGCTCAGTTGGTAGAGCGGCGCACTCGTAATGCGCAGGTCACCAGTTCGATCCTGGTCGCTGGCTCATTGGTTTATACCAATATTTCAATAATGTTATAAAAAAGTTCTTGACTCAGCAAAACAATCCAGCCAGACTAAATCCAATTAATTTTTTAAATTCTATTTTTCGATAATATAATCAAAGATCATGCAAAAATCATAAAGGTTTTGTATAATTAAATTTTGCAGAACAATGTATAATCTATTAATAGGCTGGTATATAATGAATAAAAATAAAATTATATTTTTTGTTGTTACTATTATATTTATTATAATAATTGGCTTTTTGTTTTATACAATAAAAATTATCAATCATCAAATTTCAGAAAATACTATACTAAAACCAGCAGATATTTTTGCAAATGAAGACGAATATATTGCATATATACAATCAATAAAGATCCCGGGTGTTTCTTTTACTGTGGGCCATATAGAGAAAGGCGACAATTTTTGGAAGATAGCTAAAGAGCATAATATTGATATTGATACATTAATAGGAGCAAACCCATTATGGGAAAGTATTGTTGCAAAGGTTGACCAGAAGATTGTAATACCATCTCAAAAAGGAGTATTGCATTTTATAAATAATGTAAATGAACTAAATACATTGCACAAGGTATATAATGTTCCTGAAAACAATGTACTTACCCCATCACTTTTTCTTTACAAGATAAAATCTCTTGTGTCAAAAATGGATAAACCTGTTGTAGTGTATATAAAGGATGCACGGCCAATAACTGATGTGATGACACCACAGCTTGCAAAACAATTTGCACTTCGTGAGATGTTCCGTTCACCGTTAGGTGGCAGGCTTACGTCGTTTTTTGGGGGAAGAGTTCACCCTATTTTTAGGCAGTGGGGATTTCATAATGGCCTTGACATTGCTGCACCGTATGGGACTCCAGTTGGAGCTGCTCGCAGTGGTGTTGTCATTTCCAGTGGGTGGATGGGAGGTTATGGAAAGGCAGTAATAATACAGCATGATGAAGGATTTAAAACGCTCTATGGACACCTGTCTTCAATTACCGTACGTCCAGGGCAAAAAGTTAAGGCTGGACAGTTTTTAGGGAGAGTTGGTTCTACTGGATGGTCAACGGGCCCTCATTTGCATTTTACGCTATGGCAATATAATAAACTGATAAACCCCATGAAGGTGCTATGGTAACTATAGCATTATGTATGAACAAAAAATTAGTAACTATTTAAAAAAATCCTCCCTTCAATTACGTCATGAGGCTGTACAACAATTATCCCTATTTCTAAAACTACTGTTACAGTATAATAAGTCACATGACCTTACGCGCATAAAAGATATAGATGAGATTATTATAAAACATTTTGTAGATTCATTATATATAACTTCATTAATTGATATACCATCTCCTCTTCTTGATATTGGTACTGGTCCTGGTTTTCCTGGAATTCCTTTGGCGATAGTTCATAGAAATAAACTTTTCATAGTAGCAGAAAGCAGGCACAAAAGAGTTGAATTCCTTACTATCGTAAAAAATGAATTGCACCTCGATAATGTAGAAATTTATCCCCACTTAGTCACTGAAAAATCTTTTTTTAACGTCAAAGGTGTTATTACACGTGCTGTTGAATCTATTGAAGAAACATTGAACCGATGCAGTCATTTTTTACTAAAGGATAACTTTGTTATATTCATGAAAGGTCCTGCAGTTGATGAAGAAAAAATAGAAGAGCATAACGATTATAGTTTAGTAGTTGATAAACACTACACGTTGTCTGATACAACATATCATAGAAGGCTTGTAGTTTATAAAAAAGTAACTGATGAAATAAAAAAAATGTATTATATTGCTAAGGATAGTACTTCACCAGATGGCATTGCAGTAACGTCATCTGAAAATAAGCGGTTCAAAGAATTTAAAAAAATTGCAGCCAATCCTAAAAAGTATAATACCACATTTGTTTCGGGAAAAAAAATAATTAAAGAATTAATATATACAAAACCAGAGTTGTGCAAATATATAATTATTTATGATGAATATACAGAGTCAGATCTTGATTTTATACATCTCATGTCAAACTTTGGTAAAGAAAGAACTATTATCCTGAAAAAATCTCTGTTTAATGAGATAGATATTACGGAAGCAGAACAGCCAGTAATGGCTGTACAGGTACCTGCCCTTACTCAATGGGATTTCAATTGTCAGGAACTATCGCTCATGCTTCCCTTTCAGGACCCCGTTAACATGGGTGCTGCTATACGAAGTGCTGTTGCGTTTGGTGTTACTCATATTATTGTGTGTGAAAATGCAGTATATCCTTTTCATCCAAAGGCGGTACGGGCATCGGCAGGTGCAGTGTTCTATTGTACTATTGAACAAGGACCAGCATTGCATACGCTTGATACCATAACAATACCCTGCCCTATTCTTGCCCTTGATATAGAAGGAGACCAAATTTACGATTACAAATTCCCGCCAAAAGCTATTTTACTGGCAGGAACTGAAGGTCCTGGCTTGCCTGCTATAGATAAGGCGGTAAAATTGAGCATACCAATTCATACCGTAGAATCACTTAATGCAACTGTTGTGGTGTCTATAGCATTGTATGAATGGCATAAACACAAAAAGAACATCCAGAATTAAAAAAGAAGTATATTACCTTGTTAATTTATCACGTAGTTTGAGATACCACTTGCCGGCTTTCATTGCCAGGTCTTCTTTTGTATCCTCTTCCATGCTCAAATCAGGAATCTGTCCTGTAGGACCATACATGCCTTCCATCATTTTTAATATATTATTTCTTATCATTTTACGCATGGGTATATGTGCAATCATTCCATACATTGCAGCGCTTCCTTCATAAGCTAAATGTGGATTTTTTTTAACATATTCAAATGCAGCTTTTACATCATTGACAAATTGTTGTGCTACTTTTGCATGCACTGGAGTAATCATTGCATGCAGGGCATCTGGACGCTGTAATCGGTCAACATGCCATCCTTTTTTTTCTAGAATATCACCAATTGCAAAAGTATTGACCTCAGAATCAACCGAACGGTATGCAAAAACACTCATATGAGGGGTACCTAATATTTCCATTCCTTTAATGGATTCTATGCCCTTTTGAATTTTTTTTGTTGTTTCCATAATGATTTTTGCATTGTGCATATATCCTTCTTGGCCCTGTACAACCATTGCTGCCCACGCTGCGGCTATTGTCCCACCCGGACGAGTACCTAGCAAAGCTGGTGAGGCAAAAACTCCTCCACACCAATCTTCATAGATGAAGAATTGATGACGTAAATACTGAATATCTCTATACACTATGACTGAAGCGCCCTTTGCACTAAAACCATATTTATGAACATCGGCAGACATGGAAGTTACTCCTTCAACACGGAAGTCAAAGGGTGGTAATTCATAGCCCAACTTTTCAACAAACGGTAAAAGGAAACCACCTAAACAAGCATCCACATGAAGAGGTAGCTTTTTCTTAATTGCTATCGTGCTCAATGAATCAATAGGGTCAATAACACCATACGGATAACAGGGTGCTGAGCCAACAATAAGTATGGTATTACGATTAATGAGTTTTTCAACTGCTTTAACATCTACTTTAAAATCTTTATCCAATGGTGCATGAATAATTTTAACATTAAAATATTCAGCAGCTTTTTCAAATGCAACATGAATACTTTCTGGAACCACCATTTCAGGTTTCTTTATCCATGGCCGTTGAGCTTTTGCCATATCACGGTAAGTTTTAACAGCTAAGAGGCAGCTTTCAGTTCCACCTGAAGTCATTGTTCCGCATGCGTCATTTCCTGCGTGTAATATGTTGGCTGTCATTTTAACTACTTCGTGTTCAAACTGTTTAAGGCTTTTGAATGCCATTGGATTGAGACCATTTTCGTCAAAATACAGTTCAAATGCTTTTTGCAAAAATTTAGTATGAACATCATCACGGTGATAAACTAAACTGAATGTTTTCCCTTTTTTCCAGTTAGCGTCATTAACTCCATACTGTTTCATAAGTGATAGTACTTTGGTATATGATAATCCTTTATAAGGTAGTTGGTTAAAATTCATTAATTCCTCCTCTAACATAAAATTAAGATTATTGCATTGAAAACTTACATTGTACTTAATAAATATCCTAACGTAATTCCCAGATAATTGCCAATTGCATACCCAATAACTCCAGTAGTAATTCCTGACAAAATAATATATTTATTGTGAAGCGCATCTGCAACTACGGGTACAAATGGTGGGGAACATATACCAGCTACTGATGTGATAATGTAGGTATCAGTATCAATTGAAAAAATTTTGCAGAATATTCCATGTAAAAGCAAGCTGGCAAAAATTGCAATGAACACATAAATTAGAAGGGAAATGTTAATATGAATAAGATTGTCAACGTTAACCATTGAACCAACTATTGTGCAGAAAATATATATTAAATACATACCAAACTGGAATGTCCTTTTAAGATTATGAACATAAGGGCTGAGCGAAAAAAGTATAGCAACAGTGGTTAAAGCAAGAATAACAATCATTGTTTGATATTGTTGAGGAAAAACAAGTGAAATTCCAAATGAGATAGCTACAACCAGAAATGACAGTAAGAATGCAATTATAAGTTGAGGAAATATTTTCCTGGTAAAAATATCTCCATAAAGTTTTATGTCTTCATCAGTTTTTGCATTTTTTTCTTCATCATTTACAACTGAAAAAGCTGGAAGAAACTTTAAAAAAATCCTTTGAGCTATTGATACCAGAAAGATTATATAGAGCATTGAAAAAACAGTATCATATGTATGAACAATGACAAATGTGGTTGAATCAACCTGTAAAGCCTCCTTAATTGCAGCTAAATTTGGTGTGCCGCCGGTATAAACGCCAATAAGCATCCCTGCTATCTTCCAGGCATCAGGTATGGAATGTTTAAATGTTATGTATCCAATAAAAACAATAATAATAACTGCTACGCTTCCCAATGTAAATGAGAGCAATGCTTTGCCAGCTAACTTAAACCAGGTTTTTACATTTATAGTAAAAAGAAGTAGAGGAATACCCAGTACAATAGAAATATTGGATCCAATGTCCTGAATTTGTTTTGCATTATCCGTAAGGATTCCTGTATTACCTATAGTTATTCCAGCTATATAACATAATAATACAGGTCCAATTTTATTTATCATAGGAAACCTGTAGCAGCAATATATTATTATAACAGGAATGAGAATATAAAAGATGATTAATAGAACTAGATGTAAAGAATCCATAGAACCTCCATAAATTTCACTATAGTGAAATTTATTACACTATAGTGAAATAAGTCAAGAAAAATTTTTTATTTGACTTTAATATTTCATAAGTATTTTCTTGAAAGCATTCGTGTGTTGCTAAAAATGTTATAATTTCTATTTTTATTATATGATACTTTAATTTATTAATATTCATTATTTGTTTTATATGATAATTTTATTCAGGAACTATAACGTCTATGAAAAAAGCTGAACGAATCCAGTGGGAAAAAGACCAAAAGGTAAACAGATTTATTCAAATTGCACAGGGGATATTTTTTCAGAAAGGATATGACACAACAACTATCGACGAAGTAGCACAACTTGCTGGTTACAATAAACGAACACTATATCATTATTTTAAGGATAAAGAAGAGTTATTTTTAGCAGTTGTTTTAGATGGGCTTAAGTTATTCAATAAAAAATTGCAGGAAGCATATGATAACCCAATTGAAGGTCATACTAAGCTTTACAGTATGGGAAAAGCTTTTTTTACATTCTTTCTTGAATATCCTCATTATTTTAATCTCATAATGACATATGAAGCTCGTAATTGTATATACTATCCAGCACAAGTTTCAAACGGTATAGGATTTTATAAAAATGAGTGTCAAAAAATTGCTGACAAAAATACTGAGTTGATTTTGAAAGCTATAGAATACGGCATACAGGAAGGGAGCATTCATACTACTTTGACACCAAGACAGCTGATGGTAATACTATGGGGGCAGGTTTTTGGGATTACACAGATAATTATGATGCGTCAAACATATTTTAAAGAAGCCTTTGGCATTGACCATACCGAATTGTTTGAAAAATTTCTACTTCACACAGAAAAATCTTTAAAAAACCCTATATGAATAATAAAAAGCCGCCATTATTGGCGGCTTTTTATTAGTGGTTTTTACAATTGTATTATATCGCTCTAACGGAAACAGCTCGCGGACCTTTATCGCTGCTTTCGATCTCAAATTCAACCTTTTGTCCTTCTTTTAATGTCCTGAAACCGTTACCAATAATACCGGTATAATGTACAAAAACATCGCTACCGTCTTCTTTGGAAATGAATCCAAAACCTTTCTTTTCATTGAACCACTTGATTGTACCTTTAGGCATGTGAAAAACTCCTTAAATAAATAAAATACGGCTAAAAGCCTTATCAGTAAGATGTGTGATTAGTTTTTATTTTTAAAACTCCTGAAGGAAATTTTACGAAAATAAAACCTAAATATACAACCTTACTGTTTGTAACATATATACTAATATTTCGCTATGTTGTCAACATTTTATTACAATTTATTTAATTTTTTTATTCAAATAAGCAAAACAGCTTCTGTTATATATTAACCAATCTCATTTCTTTTAACCGTTTACCAAAAACAGCGGTTATACCCAATCGAAGAATACCTGATACAAGTAATATTGTATAAATACTACTTCCGTTAATAGGGGGCAATATCTGTATTAAATAACCGCCTGACATAGCTCCTGCGCTAATCATTATACCATTTATCAGATTTAAATATGAGATATATCGAACACGTTTGGAACTTACTGAAGCATCAAACATATAGTTAAATGAACTAATAGTGAAACCAGACCATACAAGCCCGGAAAATATTTGAACAATAAGCAAATAGACAATATTGGAATTTAAAACCCATAGTACAGGGACTATCGCTATTAATGGTGATGTTATAGTCAATACTTTAGCATTCCCTATTTTATCAGCTATTGTACCCCACGAGTGCATGGCAATATACATAACAAATGGCGCACTGACTGTAACTAATGAATACTCAAAATAAGAAAATGAAAGATGTTGGAGCATGAGAACCGCAAAAAATGGTGCCGATAGATATACAGCAAAATTCATTAGTGAGTAAAAAGCTATGAAAATAAAAAAATCGTTTCTCGTAATACTTTTCAATATATTAGCTGGCAGTATGCTTGTCTTTTCAATTTCAAATGGTGGTTCGTGCATTTTTAAGAGATAGTAAAATGAGATAAATCGACTGATGGAAGCAATAAGGAAAATAGCCACAAATGTTTGCATAATGTACTTTTCGGGAGACAATCGCAATGTGATTCCAACTGACAATGAGACCACAACAAGTAAAACTCCTAATATGCTATTTCGGAATCCAAAGTATTTACCTCGCTTATGAGAAGGGATAAGATCGCTCATCAGGCTTGCCCATGCAGGATTGCCAATAGAGCCAAATACAGTGTAGAGTGTTACAATAGCTATGAATATTTCAATCTGGTGATGTTTGACTAATGACAGGAAAAAGCTTACTATGTCAGTTTCTATCGCATATACCATAAAAAATAGTATGGCACACAATAAAAGCGTTATTGCTTGTAAAAATACAAAAATACAAAATACTGTTTTTCGTGATTTAAAAAACTGAACAAATCTGTTTGAAAATACCTGCAAGATTGAAGCTGCTATATTGGGAGCCGCATTTAATATTCCAACATGAACTACGGTGCCTTTAATCAAAAGCAGAAATGGGGTAAAGTAATCCTGAACGCAGCCAAACATTATGCTTGCAAATATTCCGTCAAGAAAAGATGCTTTGAGTGTTTGGCGTAATTTTGATTTTTTTACTTGTATTTTATTGTTATGTATCATATATGGAAGCACAAATGAATAGTATGTGAATATGCAATACTTTTATAGATATATTAAGAAAAAATTTATTAAAAATATGTTTTAGCGTGTGCGATAGTAACTGTAACATAAACATTATTTCAGGAATAATCCAGTGAGAATTATTGCTATTTCAAACAATAAGGGAGGCGTGGGCAAAACTACAAGCACAGTAAATATTGCCGCCGCCTTACAGATTTTAGGGAAAAAAGTTCTTGTTATTGATATTGATCATCAGGCACAGTCAACATACCATTTTGGGTATAATCCCAATAATTTAACATATTCAGTATATAATGTGCTTAAAGGGGAAATTGCCTATAAAGATGTAATTATTGACCGTGATGGATTGCATATTCTCCCATCAAAAAATGAACTTAAAGATATTGAGTTTATTCCGTTACCAGCCAAAGAATTTTTATTAAAAGAAGCATTGGAAGGAATCTCCAGTTATGATTTTATCCTGATTGATTGTCCACCTTCATTGGGGATACTGACGCTGAATGCTCTGACATTTGCTCATGAAATATTGGTTCCCCTTCAGGTTCAATTTTTGCCATTTCATGGTATGTATAATTTGTTTGAGGCAGTGCAAATGGTAAAACGAAGACTTAACAAAGATATTGAGATAACCGGCATTATTGGTACCATGTTTAATCCAAAAAAACAAATAAACATTGAAGTAATTGAAGAAACAAAAAAGCGACTTCCAGGTAAATTGTTTGAAACGCTTATACGCGAAAATGTTCTGCTGCAAGAAGCACCAAGCTGGGGAAAAACTATATTTGAATACAAACCTAACAGCAATGGTGCTGTAGATTACATGAATCTTACTAAAGAAATCTTAGAAAAGGATGTAAATTAAAGTTTTGAGCTATCTATAACCTTCCTTGCCTGACGTTCTAATACCTGTACAGCAACAATTAACATAGCAAATCGTTTGTCTTTGGTTTGACCGTGGTAGAATCTATAATAAATCTGTTGAGCTATCACTGCAAGGCGGAACAAACCAAAACAGAAAAAATAATCAAAATCGCTCATATCAATACCACTTTTTTGCTGATAGCGTTCCACCAGTTCTTTGCGTGTAAGCGCTCCATCAAGATGAGTTGGCATTAATCGTATAAGATGTACTTCTTCTGGATCATCTTTTTCAACCCAGTATGCAAGCGAATTACCTAAATCCATAACCGGGTCACCTATGGTTGCCATTTCCCAGTCAAGAACACCAATTATCTTTTTAGGATTATTACTATCAAGGACAACATTATCAAATTTATAATCATTGTGAATCACTGCTGCTCGTGTTGGTGTTCTGGGCATTTTTTCCTGTAACCACTGAATGACTTCAGTGTACGGTGGAGCATCAGGGGTCAGAGCATCATTATAGCGTGCAATCCATCCATTAACCTGACGTTCAATATATCCTTCAGGTTTGCCAAAATTTTCCAGTCCAATTTCTTTATAATTCAGTGAATGAAGCTGGCACTGTATATCCAGTAACTGTTCACAAAGATATCTAAATTCGTCAGATGTATATGATAATCCTGGTGGCAATTCTTTACGTAATATAATCCCTTTAATACGTTCCATAACATAAAATTTAGCGCCAATGATTGATTCATCATCACAATATACAAGAGGTGTGGGGCAATATGGAAATACAGGCTTTAATGCTTTCAGTATTGAGTATTCACGATGCATATCATGAGCTGTTTTTGCTTTTTTGCCAAATGGGGGCCTTCGTAAAACCATTTCTCTGTTGCCGGCTTTGATAAAATACGTAAGGTTTGAAAATCCACTTGGAAATTGTTTTATTTCAATAGGACCTTGAATATCAGGGACATGCTGCATTAGATAATCCAGTATAATTTTACCGTCTATCGTTTCCCCTTCCCTGATTTCAGCTGGTTTATCAATATAATTATCCATAAAAGAATCCTCCAGTTGTCAAAGTTTTATATAGTTGTATATAATCTGAAAACATTCATGTGCATATTCATCAGGCGTTACACCCCTTTTCGTGTATTTCCACCGTTTTAGATACCAGTCCTGGAGCATGGCTTTGCTTATTGAAGCGACCAATGATGACTGTATATCTGGACGGAATTCATTACTCTTGATACCTTTTTCAATAATATCTTTTATTAAAGATTCTGTTAACAGTTCACCTTCAATTGTTTTATTGTATTCAGAGCCTGTGAAATATCGTGTTTCCATATATGAGAAATAAAACCAATCTTTTATAATTTCACTGATAAAGATATGAGCACGTATGAAATTGTGTAATTTATCTTTTGAAAGTGATGAATGCATTAGTGATTCAGATAATACCTTCTCTACAGAAGTGCGCCCATACTGTTGAATGATATGTAATAATTCATCTTTTGAAGGGAAATATGCATATAATGCACCAATACTTAACGATGATACTGCTGACAGTTCACGTATGCTCATTACTGCATAGCCTTTTTTATTACTTATTGCTATAGCTGTATGAATGATCCGTTTGAGATTTTCAATTGATTGCGGTGATTTTTTAACCCTGATAAGCTGCCTGTGATCATCATATAACTTACTAACAATATCATCAAGGATAAACTTTATACTTTTTTTAAAACTGTTAAAGTTTTCCAGGTCAACAATATGAATGTTATCTGACTTCTCTGCCTTCATAACTAGATAAAATCCTTTTAGCAACAACCGTCTTATGTACTTCGTCAGCACCATCATAAATACGAGCAGCGCGTTCATGTCTGTAGAAGAAGGCCAATATAGTATCATCAGTCATCCCCAGTCCACCATGCACCTGCAGTGCTCTGTCTATCACCTTCTGCATAACATTTGCCACATAGAATTTGATAAGTGACACATCAATGCGTGCTTCTTTCTGACCTAAGTGTTCTATCTTCCATGCTGCTTGTAAGGTCATGAGGCGTGCTGCCTGAATTTCAGCAGCACATTCGGCAACCCATTCCTGAATAATCTGACGGGTTGCCAGTGTTTTACCATCAGGCGAAATAATACGCTTGTTGGCACGTGCACACATTAAATCAAATGCGCGTTTGCAGATTCCAAGCCAGCGCATGCAATGATGAATTCGGCCAGGACCCAAACGTTCCTGAGCTATCACAAAACCCTGACCTTCAGGACCCAGTAAATTTGTTACTGGTACACGACAGTTTTGTAATAATATTTCACCATGGCTAAAATAATCACTTCCTTCATGACCCATAACCGAAATATTGCGTACCAGATTGAAGCCGGGAGTATTTGTAGGTACAATAATCATGCTTGCGCGCAGATATGTTGGTGCTTCTGGATTGGTGACAGCCATAACAATTGAAAATTTTGAGCCATCTGCGGCAGTGGAATACCATTTATGCCCGTTAATTACATAGTAATCACCATCTTTAACTGCGGTTGTATCCAGTAATACTGGGTTAGAGCCAGGCAGGTCAACCTCGGTCATGGAAAAGCAGCTACGAATTTCACCCCTAACAAGTGGCAATAGATACTTTTCACGCTGCTCATCATTTGCATATTTTATCAGTATCTCTATATTGCCTGCATCAGGTGCCTGACAGCCAAATACATAGTGGCCTAATGGAGTCCTTCCCAATGACTCAGAAACAAGGCCGTGTTCCACTAAATCAAGCCCCATCCCACCATATTCTTTGGGAACCTGTGGTGCCCATAACTCCATCTTTTTTACCATTTTTCGCTTTTCTTCAAGAACTGGTAGCATTGCCTTTATATCATTGCGAGCAAATTCCTGTTCTAAGGGGATGAGTTCTTTTTCCACAAATTCATCAATAAGTTCCAGAATAGCTTTCATCTTATCACTGATTTCAAAATCCATAATACCCTCCTATAAAATATTTCATCATCTATACGTCTTAAGCGATGGATCATTAGCTAACTCAATATGTGGGAAAAAATTAAACGAAGCTAAAATGAGTTCTTTTTCGTTATATCTTAGATGGGTCAATGATGTGTTAACTATCTGCCATGTTAGGCGCATTGCTGTTTCATCGTCAAAACCAAGAACCATCTGGACAATAGTACCAATAATTCCACCTGATGAAACAACAATAATATTCTTCCCCCTCCCATTTTCCTGTATAATTTGGGTGATAGCTGACCTTACCCGTTGTTTGACTTCAGGAAATGATTCAATCCCTTCATAATTTTTCTGTGATTTTACCCAGTAACGCATAACTTTTTCAAATACACGCTGAAAAGCTTTTTTATCTGTATATATCTGCTTGATCTCCTCTTCAAGGGAAGGTTCGTCATCAAGTAAAACGGGAAAAATTGTTTTAATTATTGTTATTGAATCATATTCATTTAATCGGCTATCAATGTTAGGTTCAGGTAATTGAACGCCTTTTAATTTAAAATAATTGATTATGGTTTGGGCAGTCTGTTGTTGTCGTTTTAATGTGCCACAATAGAGTGCATCAATTTTTTTATTTTTATAGCGATAGTTGTATAGATATTCAGCCAGAATCTGTGATTGATTATACCCTTTTTCTGAAAGGTTATCATAATCACCCTGCCCAAAAGAACCCTGGCCATGACGGATAACCAATATTTCACTCATACTTTAATCCTGCTTATAAACATTACTCATTTGCAACATGCGAAAGTTGGAATGAGCTGTTTATTGTTTGTAAATTTATTAATTTCAATTACGATATAGTATGCACTATAAATAAGGCGCAAAAAAAGTCAAGAAAAATATAACGAACGTTCGTTATTTTCTTGATTTTTTTATCTATACCATTACAATGGATTTAATTTAAAATATTAAAATAACTATACAATGTAATAGCAAGATTTAATATCAGGTAACAATGCATGCTAACTAAATTAAAAATCCTTGTGTGTATAAAACAGGTTCCCGATACTAATGCTTCACTTTGTTTAAACAATGGAATGCCTGAATATGATGAAAAAACAGTATACGTAATTAATAGGTATGATGAATATGCGCTTGAAGAAGCATTACAGTTAAAAGATCGTGATTTGACAGCGTATATACATACTATTTCTGTTGGACCAGGAAGAGTACAAAAAGCTTTACGACGTTCGCTGGAAATGGGAGCTGATGAAGCGTTTCACATACAAACCCAGGATGATGGGTTAAATACTCCATACGTGATTGCACAAACAATAACACAATTTGCACAACATACCTATGACATTATATTCACAGGCGTAATGTCTGAAGATGCAATGAATCAGCAAACAGGACAGCTGATAGCGACAATGTTAGGATATAATTATGCTACTGGTGTAACAGAACTATCGCTTATACAAAATACCATAACTGTAACCCGTGAGCTGGATGCACAGGAATCACTGATATATGATGTACCCATCCCGTGTGTCATTTCTGTACAATCAAGTACACAAAAACCACGCTACCCTTCCCTCTCAAATGTACTGCGAGCACGCAAACAGGAAATTGCCATTATAAAACCAGATTTAGCTATACCTTTTGCCCAAACAAAATGTCATTTTACCATGCCACAAAAAACAACACAATGCACGTTTATTGAAGGAAGCATGTTAAAAAAAGTTACTGAGCTATACGCTATTCTCCATAAAAATGCAGTTTTGTGAGGAACTATGAGTATTTTAGTTATTGCTGATGTTAAAAACCGTACAGTAAATCCTTCAACCTTAGAAATGCTATCGGCTGCAAAAGAAATTGCTAATAAAAATAATATGCCAATCTATATATTGATTCCATTTGGAAATATTAGTGGCGATAGTTACTGTTCAAATGAGTTTAAAACCTGTGTATTAGATTTAGACATTGAGCAATACAGAGCACTTAACCTTGTTAAGTATATTTCCACAGTTATACGGGAGATTAATGCTTCTTATATTATTGGGTTGCATACTCCATTTTCAATAGACTATATACCAGCACTGTCAGTAGAAATTAATGCACAGTGTGTTACGCAAATACACTCGTTAGATGTTTCTGAATATATTACTGTAACACGTGGCAGCCATGCTGGTAAGTTAGATCAACATATTGTTATAAATGAAACTCCAATTATAGTAACAGTACTCCCGGGCAGTTTTGAGCCATATACTATTACTGATGTACAAACAAAAGAAATAATGATAATACACGTCCCTGAAAAAGATAAACATGCATATTGTAATTTTATTACAAAGGATAGTAAGGATACATCGCTGGATGAAGCTGATGTAATTGTAGGTGCAGGCAAAGGAATTGGTTCACGGGAAAATTTAAATTTGATATTTGAATTTGCAAAAGTATTTCCACATAGTGCTGTAGCAGGATCTCGTATTGTTTGTGATTATGGCTGGCTACCATATAGCAAGCAAATTGGTATAACTGGGAAAAGCATTGCACCCAAAGTATATATAGCCTGTGCAATTTCAGGTTCTTCGCAGCATGTGGCTGGTATTAAAGGAGCAAAAACAATAATAGCAATAAATAAAGATCCCTATGCGCCTATTTTTAATGTTTCGCATTATGGAGTTGTGGCTGATATATTTGAATTTATTCCTCAATTCATTGATTTTGTACAAAATAATACATGAAATGATAATACTTTTCCAGTAATAATTCCTTAAAAAATTTCATAATGAATATATTGTACCCCGGGGCCGTCTCAAAAGAAACGGCAGGTCACGCAATGAAGCAAGTGCAATGTCATTGTAATTGTAGCGCTTGCACTGAGCTTGTCGAAGCGAAAAAATCTCAATGCCGCAGAAGGCGAGATTGCCCCACGCCTGCGGCGCTTGCAATTATGGGATTGCTTCGTCACTTCGTTCCTCGCAATGACAGGATTGGCTGATGTGTCATTGCGAACGAAGTGAAGCAATCTCTATGCTACAGAAGACAGGATTTCTTCGTCACTTCGTTCCTTGCAATGACGCGGGTGCAAAGTAATTGTAATGAGTTTTCTTTTGGGACACCCCCGGTACAATAATACATAAATTCTATAAAAATAAAATAATTTGTTGATTTTTACTAAGATAAGAAGTATATTTTGATTTTACCATAATTTGCTATAAATAGCAGTCAATATTACCCTGTAAAACAAAATTCAGATAAAATTATAGATTCTATTCGCAACGGAGTTTAACTGGTATGAAAGGTAAATTAATTACAGCGCTTTTTTTTACATTTGTAGCACTTACATCATTGATACTTTTTATTATAGCAATATTGCTAAGAATTTTCACCTACCCATTTGATAAAAGATTACGGTTATTACATTTACTCACATGTTTCTGGGGCTCATTATATACCTATGTGATGCCTCCGTGGAAAATAACAGTGGAAGGGAGGAATAAAATACAAAATAATGTCCCCTATGTATTTGTGTCAAACCATCAATCGCAGCTGGATATATTGGTAGCCTTCAGGCTGTATAAACATTTTAAATGGGTTTCAAAGGCAGAAATATTTAAAGTACCAGTAATTGGCTGGAACATGTTCTTAAACAGGTATGTAAGGTTATTCAGAGGCGTTAAGGAAAGCAGTGTACAAATGTTACAGGATTGTGAAATGCATTTGAAAGAAGGAAGCCCTGTGTTCATATTCCCTGAAGGTACACGTTCACATGATGGTCATCTTAAAGAGTTTAAAATGGGTGCATTTATTCTGGCCAAGAAAATGAATGTTCCTATCATGCCTGTTATTATTGAAGGGACACGCTTTGCATTGCCAAAGTATAGTATTGATTATCATGGCAAACATAAAATTACCTTAAGGGTACTTGATGAGATAACACCGGAAACATTTAAGGATATGACTGTTGAACAACTGGCACAGTATACATGGAATTATATGAATAGTGAATTACGAAAATTGAGAATAGAAATGTACGGATATGATGACGTTAAAAATAATTAATATAAAAGAGCTTGAAAAAATGATATAGACCAGGTATCTTTGTAAACAGATATAATTGAGTTACTAATTTTGAATGAGGTTTGCCACAATGTCAGAGATAGATGAGTTTTCTTTTGATGATGATCTGTTTAAATTGGATGATGAAATAGAAGAAAAAAAACAAAATGATGTTCAAAAAACAAGAAAAGCAGATGAACATATAGAAGATTTCAAACCTGATAAAGAAACTGCAGATAGTACACGTAAGCGATCATCCAGGGATTTTCAGCCTGATATGGATGCGCTTCTTATTACTGCACAATCTTCCATGATTATTGAAGGAATGAAAAAATATACTGACAGGGATTTTTCATCCGGTAACTTGCCTATATATCTTGAAGCACTGAATGGTGTTAATCTTTATATCAAAATATTGGACAGAAACCCAAAGAATTATCATAAATTAAAAGCTGTAATAAATGCAGATCCTGATTGTCAGGAAGTAGAAAAGATTGCATTTAATCTTTACAAAAAAATGTTTGGAACAGAGCCTGAATCAGATCAGGAAAAACTGGTTGCCTTTGAAAAATTTTCTGCATTATTTAAAGATGCTGTTAACAGAGCCACTATTGCTACTTCTATGAAGGATATAAAAAAATATTTTTTATTATCAGGCGGTCTGGATGAAATTAAAGTTTCACAGTTAGTGGCAAATAATGATGAGGAGCTGAAAAGAGATATATCCAATTTGCAACGTTATATTGCCCTGGGACTTGCATATATTGAAAAAGGAAATGTTGAAATTATTAAGGGATTACGAGGGCGTGATTTAAATAATTATGTTGTACGTGGCTCTCAATTACTTGCATATTACTTTACGTTGATTAAAAATGAACGTCTTGCAGATTATTATGCAAGGATAAACACCATTTACAGTAAATATTTTGTAGTTAAAGATTAAATACTATTCATCAGTTCAAATAGAACCGAATCTAACATAAACATTCCTTCAAAAGTACACTGCAATTTTACATTCCCATCAACAATAGTACGCTGTAATAATTTTTTTTCAATTAATAATTCAATAGCTTCTTTTAAACCTGATGATGGAATATAATTAGTTTTTATGTAAAATTCATTGAGAAAAAAGCCTTCTATCAGTCGTAATTTATTCATAAGATATTCTATAGCAACATCCTTTATTGTGCGGATATCTTCTATTCGGCTGTCTAGGGGATTATTCAGATAATCGTTAAGATTGCTGTTATAATAGCGCCTGTTCTTGTAAAAAGAATGTGCACCAGCACCAAAACCAATATATTCCTCAAAATTCCAATATTTGCAATTATGGCGTGATTCAAACTGTGGTAGTGCAAAATTTGAAATTTCATAATGACGATATCCTGAGGTGGTAAGAATTGTTATTGTTTTTTCAAACATTGTACGCTGAAAGTTTGAAAACTTTTCAGAGTGTGGAACTCGTGAGCTTAAAGCAGTATTTTTTTCAAAGGTTAATATATATGCAGAAATGTGTTTGGGTTGACAATGTATGATTGTGTTCAGTGAATCAACGTAGCTCGTAACAGTTTGTACAGGAATACCAACGATAATGTCAATACATGCAATAATATCAGGGATACTGCAAAATTCTTCTATTATCTCCCTTCCAGCAGGTTTTGGTTTCCTGCCAATATATTCGTGTGCTTTTTTGTCAAGAGTCTGAACTCCCAGTACTAAACGGTTTATTCCAACCGATCGTAATTCTTTAATATATTGCAATGAATAATTATCAGGATTACATTCAAGAGTGATTTCAATATCAGGAACTATCGCATAATAATTTTTTATGGTGTTTAAAATAGTTTCACAATGATGGCTTTCAAGAAGAGATGGGGTGCCACCACCAATGTAAATAGTATCAACCACATGGTCTTGCAATTCGGGTGAATAATAAATTATTTCCGCACACAACGTTTTTATATATTTATCAATCAGCGTATCCCAGCTTGTATTTTTCTTTACTGGAATTGAATAGAAATCACAATAATCGCATTTTTCTTTGTTGCAAAACGGGATATGGATGTAAATACCTAACTTCATTGTGTATTAACAGGTAAACAGGGATGAGAAATTTTTGGTTCAAATACACCTTTAAGACACAATGCCAGTTGATGTAATGATTCATCGGTATCAGAAAATGACATGAGCATGGGATAGTTGCTGAAGTGTTTGATGTATGGGTAGGGATTGCCAGTTATAAGCAGCAAAACTTTGCTATAATGTTTCATTGTTTTTAGCAGGTAGTATAATTCAGTTGTTGAGTATGATGAAGCATCTATCAAGAGTATTGTATTGCTCATAGTACTCAGTGGTGCATTTATTAATATATTTTCTTTTTTTAGAACATTAATGAGGTTGTCATTTTTTGAAGTAACTTCAGCAAATGTATTGTAATTATCAATTACAAAATCATGTATTGTATTTTTTGAATAAAACACAATAGAATTGCGCGATAGTTCTGCATTAAGAGCATCTGCTTTTTGTAAAAGTTTTAGATCATCAGGAGCAGGTTCATAAATCTGTAGTGAAAGTTTTCCTTCTTTAATTTGCATTATGTTGTACCTGAGTTTCAATTCAAGAATCTTTGTTGCCTTTGACTTTATTAATTCTTCTGAAATATCACCTTTATCCAAAGCTTTTTTTAATGAATCAATAATCTCCTGTACGTGATTTTCATATGAACTTATCAGTAAAATATCTGCACCAGCTTTGATGCTATTTACCGCTGCATTACCATATGATTGTATTCCAGAAATACCTTTCATTTCAAGATCATCAGTAATTATTAACCCATTAAATTTTAGTGATTCCCGTAATATGTCATGCAGAAAATATGAAGACATCGTTGCAGGGATATTAATTTGCATCCGGGGGAAAGCAATATGGGCTGTCATAATACATTCAACTCCTGCATCAATCGCTTGCTTAAATGGTATAAATTCAACGTGTTCAAGTTGATGCAATGATTTGTAAATTACTGGTAATGTCAAATGTGAATCCTGATAAGTGTCTCCATGTCCGGGAAAATGTTTGGCAACTGCAATGCATCTTGATTTTTGCAAACCTTTAATATATGCCTCACCCAGTGACGCACATAAAGCTGGATCGCATCCAAAGGATCTGATGTTGATTACAGGATTATTTGGATTGTTATTGACATCAACAACCGGAGCATAATTCATATTAATTCCAGATAGCCGTAATTGTATTCCCAAAATTTGTGCCATGGTATATGTTTTTGATGGATCATTGACAACACCCAGAGCAAAATTACCCGGGAATTGTGTTACATCTTTTTGAATTCTTTTAACCCTTCCACCCTCCTGGTCAATTGATATAAATAAAGGAATTCCTATTGATTCCATAGCAAGTTTCTGAAGATCATGTGATAGTGATTTACAGGAACCATTGTTCAAATTATATCCAAATAGTATTACGCCACCCGGCTTATATTTTTTTATTATAGCAATAGTTTTTTCATCTATTTTATTAGATGGGACTGCTATAATGAGCATCTGGCCCAGCAATAATTCTATATTTAAATCATCTACTATCTGTTTTGCTTCAAAATAACATTTTCCCCCTATGCATCCCATAAACGAAATAATTAATACAAGCAATGTGCAAAAAATTTTCATAATCATTCTTTATCCTTATAAAAATAACTATCTATAATGGGCACCTTGAAAAAGCTGCTTCCTTTCTGAATTATATACTACTATACTATTGATTTGCTTGCACTCAATAAGAATGAAAATATATATCATGGATAAAATATATTAAACAATGAAGTTTGTAAAATGCTAATGTGTATGATAATCTTTAAAAAGCTGATATACATGAAATATATATAATAAATATAATTCAACATAAAAATAAAATATAATTAGAAAAAACATAGAATAACCGACGTATATAGTAAAGTATTGTTTTAATAAATTTGGTTGACATTTTGAAAAATTAAAAATTGGTTCAATTGATTAATTGCATAAAAGTTTTCTTATGTTATAAGCAAGTGCGATGCATGATCCATTGATTTAATATTTAATACTTGCAATAAAGTTAAAGTGTGCTATTTTTATAGTGGTGAATATGAGCTACAGTAATAACAACAATGATGTTAAAAAGTATATAGATAGCTATAACGCAACCAGCCAGACTGTTCCGCTGGTAATAGAAAAGCTTTTAACCGATCTTAAAGAAATGCACTACCCTAAAGAAGAAATAGAAGAAATTATACTTTCAATGGATGAAGCTTTAACCAACGCAATTCAGGAAACTATAAGAAAAGAAAATAATCTTAATATTGCATATGACCCTGATATGCGTGAAATAACGGTCATGTATATAGTGTCAAAAGATGAATTTGAAGCAGTGATTATTGACCACGGTAAAGGATTTGATTTTAATGAATCATTAAGAAAAACACCAGATAAAGCATCGTTAGATTATTTTGAACAGATAACGCGGTATTCCAGTGAAAAAGAATCTGGATTGCATATCAGGGTTAATGGACGACAAATTTCATTAAAAGGTATTGGTGCAGGTTTAAAAATTATGTGTGCATTTATGGATTCAATTAATATTGATCTGATAGATAAGGAAAAAATTGTTTCTGATACTGTGTCACCGGTTACCGATGGTACTATACTGTCAATGCACAGGAAGAGGAGATATTAATGCGTCCTGAGAAAGCCTATAAAAATCTAGATTTTCTTAATTCCAGAGATGCACGCATTATACGGATAATGTGTGAATACATTGAACCTGAAAAACGGTTCAGACATTATAATATTAAGCATACTGTAGTTTTTTTTGGATCCGCACGGACAAAACCCGATGATCCCGTAACGGGCAAGTATTATCACGATGCAACCAGATTAGCATTCTTACTGGCTCAATACGGAAAAGAATTAGAAGCTATGCATGATGGTTTTGTGATATGTACAGGAGGCGGCCCTGGCATCATGGAAGCTGCCAACAAAGGTGCCAAAGAAGCTGGAGCATATTCAATTGGATTGAATATATCACTCCCCTTTGAACAAATGCCAAACCCGTACATTTCGCCAGAATTGAATTTTGAATTCCATTATTTTTTTATGCGCAAGTTATGGTTTTTATATCATGCCAAGGCTATTGTTGTATTTCCTGGTGGATTTGGAACCATGGATGAGTTATTTGAAACATTAACTTTGGTCCAAACAAACAAACTCCAAAAACATGACATACCAATTATTCTTTACGATAAAAGCTTCTGGGATAAATTTATCAATTTTCAGCTGCTGGTAGATTATGGATATATTGATAAACATGATCTTGAACTGATTCATTATTGTAATACCCCGGAAGATGGTTTTGAATATTTAAAACCAAAATTGAAAGAGCTTATTGAAAGAGTAAACCATACCATTGAAAATCGATAAAGAAGATTTATATTCACTCCTATTAATTTGAGGAAATTACATGAGTACTATAAAAGAATTACCTGGTGGATTAGAAAATGTTTCATTCTTCAAATATGCAGCTATTGAATGTGGTATCCGCTATCCAAATCGTCTGGATTTGTCGTTGATATATTCCAGTGAACCTTGCTGGGCTGCTGGTGCTTTTACCACTAATAAAATGTGTGCAGCTCCTGTTATTTTATGTCGTGAGAGAATAAAAAATCCAATTCATGCTATTATAATTAATGCTACAAATGCTAATGCAGCCACCGGTAAACAGGGTTTGGAAAATGCAAAATTACTTACAAAAGAACTTGGACAATTACTTTCAATCGATGAAAATTCAGTATTAATGGCATCTACGGGAATTATTGGCGTTCAGTTACCTGTTGATAAAATGAAAAATAGCCTGCCAATTCTTGTTAAAAATCTGAGTGTTGAATCTGGAGCCCTTTTACCACGTGCCATTATGACAACTGATACATTCCCAAAACAATATGCTGTTTCTTTTAAAACTTCAACTGGTACGTATTCAATAGCAGGTATTGCAAAAGGAGCTGGCATGATAGCCCCCAATATGGCTACACTTTTATGTTTTGTAGTAACAGATTTTCCTGTAGAGCAACATATTTTACAAAAATTATTTTATGAAAGTGTAAATGTTTCTTTAAATGCTATAACAATTGATGGAGATATGTCAACCAATGATACAGCTATTATCCTTTCACCTTCAAAGCCTTCAGTTCACAGTGAAGATGATATAAAAATTTTTAATCAGGCTCTAAACCTGATGATGAAAAAATTGGCATATCTAATAGTAAGCGATGCAGAAGGGGCAACGAAATGTGTAACAATAAAAGTTATACATGCAGCTAATGATGGGGATGCAAAGAAAGCTGCAAAATCTATTGCAGAATCACTTCTGGTTAAAACAGCAATGTTTGGCAATGACCCCAATTGGGGAAGAATTGCATGTGCAGCTGGATATTCAGGAGCACAACTACAAGAAGATAAATTATCAATTTATTTTGATAAAATCCCATTATTTAAAGATGGCTCTCCCGTTAGTTATGACAAAGAAAAATTAATGAGCATATTAAAAAAAAGGGAATATACCATTACTGTTGATTTTGGTATCGGAAATTCTGAATTTGAATATTTAACATCTGACCTGAGTTATGATTATGTTAAAATAAATGCTGAATATTCAACATAAAGCATATAATATCCTTGACTTTTATTTAATAAATATAGATATTTCATTGTAAATATGTACTTAATGGATTTATAGAATGCAATTTATAAAGCTAGCATCTATTACGCTGATATTTATTTTTGTTTGTATAGCGTTTCCTGGCGCTCAAACTCCTGATAAACAAAAGATCATAATTTATTATTTCAATGATGAAAGTCCTACCCAAAACTACAGATATTATTCTTATATTATACCTGATTCACTGTCTTCAGAATTAAAAGATAAAATTGAATATGAAGTCACCGTTTTACCAGTAACATTTAAATATATTACTTCACAAATTACTGATGAAGAAAGAGCTAATACTATTGCAATTTTAACCAGCAGGGGAAAAGAAGTTGCTGCAAATTTCTCTGTCATTGGTTCTTATAGAGTTGAAAAAAATACAATAAATATAAAAACGCAGATCTGCAACGTTGCAACTGGCAATATAATTGATGTAGCTGAGACCAGTGAAAAAATAGGGGCTTTAATATATGAAATTATTGATAGAATTACAATAAAAATAAATAATGAGTTGCAAAAAACAATTGAAGTTGAAAAAGAAAAAATTGCAATATCCCCATATAAAAATTTTTATTCATCATTACAAAATATATTTTTAGGCTATTCATACAATTTTATTTTCTTCACAGGTGATTGGGAATATCTTTATAATGACACTTCGATGAGTAAAATCTATATAGGAATGCCAGTTTCTAAAATATATACATCAGATAATGTATTTATACATAAATTATATTTTGCTCCAACCTGGCAATTTTTTTCTACTAATAACCGTGATTTAAAACATACATATGATACATACCTTTCAATTTATATGGGAGGTATATCTTTATCGTATATACATACTGTATCTCCATTGATTGATGTTGCAATTACCATACAGCCTGGTATTGCTTATTCAGATTTATATATTGTTTTAGTTCAGGGAGGGGGACCATTTGCACCATATGTTAAGAAAAATTCATATGACCCATATTTATCAGCTGAGGTTAATGCTACTTTTTATTTTTATTCCATTGGATTTGCCGGTGGTTTTAATTATCACAGGTTATTTTACAAAGGGAATGATTTAACAGCTACAGGAATTAATTTTGGTATATTGTATAAATTATAAATAACTAAAATGTTTTTGTTTTAAATACCTATCTTTTCTTTATAGAAGTCCAAACGATGCAGTAAAAAACAACTATAAGAAGGATTTAATGATCAGATATAATCTTCATGTTTTGGAGGAATACATTGACACAAAAACCAACATTATTACATTCGCATAATGATTACTGGTGTAAACGTCCGTTATGGGATGCTATTGAATATGGCTGTAATATGATTGAAGGGGATATAATTTATATTAATAAAAAGCTTATGCTTTCACATTCTTGGCGTCCTTTTTCATGGATGTGTTACGGCGAATTAGAAAATACATACTTAAAACCAATGTATCAATATTGTATTGATAATCCTCAAAAAGAGTTGTGGATGTATGTTGAATACAAGGATTCAAATGAAAAGATTAATGATATTTTGTATACTTTGTTTAAACAGTATACTATATCAAATTTACACTATACAATATCTGCTCAGAATGAAAAATGGTATCAAAAGGGTCGCTATAAGATTGCAATAAAATTTTATAATAAATATAAAGAAGAATTACAGCTTACATGGAAAACAACAGAATTGGCCGAACAGTATGATATTAAAAAAGTTGATCTGTTCCCAAAATCAATATGGCATTTTTGATATGATCAGGATTGTAATATGAAGGATATTATAAAAAAGTGGTTTATATTATCTTTAGGAATTTATATAGCATCAGCACTATTAACTGGTTTCTCAGCTGATACTGCTACATCAATCATCATAGCATCAGCACTGTTGGGTATTATGAATGTTTTTATTAAACCTGTTCTTTTACTGATAACCTTACCAATTAACCTACTTACATTAGGATTATTCACATTCATTCTTAATGCAATGTTATTATATTTTGTTTCATATCTGGTAAAAGGAATAATAATTGATTCATTTTTATCAGCATTAGTTGCATCAATTATAATTAGTATAATATCTGTAACTGTAGAATGGTTATTTGGTTAATTTTGACTATTAAGTTTAACAGTTCACAAAAAATAAACATTAGGAAAAAATAATAGTATATAGTATCATGTTCATAGTATCAATTGGTGCAGGGAAAAATCAAATACCTCTGATAAAAGCTAGCAAAGAATTGGGGTATACCATAATAGGAATTGATAAAAACCCTTTAGCAGAGGGTTTTCAATACTGTGATATAAAAGTTATAGAATCTATCTATAATTATCATGATATATACCTTTTATTGAAAGACCAGCTTGTATTTGATGACATAGCTGCTATAGTAAGCAGGTCGTATGGTCAGGCTATAAAAACAGTAGCGTATCTGTGTCAGCAATTCCGATTGCCATATATTGATTTCAATACGGTGGATGATCTTACAGATAAATCAAGATTCAGAACTATCGCTGCTATACATAACATACCAGTGCCTCATGGTTTTATAATACATAAAAAAGGTTTACACACGTTGAATAAACTACCCTTTCCTTGCATCGTTAAACCACCAAAAGGACATGCTAAACAAAGCGTTAAGCTTGTCGATAGTTACCATGAGTTGTGTACATACATAAAATCAATAAAACAGGATACCGTGATCATTGAAGAATACATTAATGGTGATGAAATTATAGTTTTAGGATTTGTCCATAACCGAACATTTTATATTTATGATATAAGTGATAAAATACTGAACGCCAAACCATATTTTGTAGATAGAATGCATGTTCTACCTTCACAATATTATACTATGTATAATGAGTTACAAAAACTTGGCCAGAAGATAGCCGACGCATTTGCATTACACACAACCCCATTGCTTATGGAATGTATTATTTGCAATAATTCCATTTATTTAATTGAAGCTGCCTGCGAATTTGGTGGTGAATATTTAGCTGATTATGCTATTCCTTCACGTTTGAAGAGTAATATATTCAAATCGTTTTTACAGGCAATTATTACAGGTAACGTTAATTTGCCAGCTCAATCTTCAATAGCTGCAGTTGTAAAATACATTATGGGGCGCAATGGCACGTTGATTTCCTATTCAATGCCAAAAAATAATCATTTAATTCATGCAGATATTTTTGCAAAACCTGGTGATACTTTGTATTACCCAAGAAATAATCATGAACGTTTAGGTGTTATTATTACAATGGGAAAAACAGTTGAAAAAGCAATACAAACGGCCGACACATTACTTGAACAAATGCACATCATCATTGAATGACCATGGATACAACAACGCAAAGCTGGAATAAACATTATACACGCGACACCTCTGTGCTTTTATATCCTGATGAACAGCTTGTACGGATGCTTGCAAAATATGCAGGTAATAGAAAAAAGGCACTTGATGTTGGATGCGGTACAGGACGCCATATCAAACTTTTACATGAATATGGCTGCGATTTCGTTGTTGGCATTGATATTAGTTTTAATGCACTTGCACACTGTAAAAAAATATTACAGGGCAATTTTGTTCAGGCAAATACCCAAAAGCTTCCATTTGGCGATAGTTCATTTGATATAGTTGTTGCTTGGGGATCACTCCATTACACAACAAAAGACAGGTTACCTGAGATGTTACATGAAATTAAACGAATACTTTACCCTGCAGGAGTTTTTTTTGGAACACTGCGCAGTATTAATGATACCTATATAATAAGAGGCAGGCACCTTGGCGATAATACCTGGGAAACAACCCTACCCGATATCAATGGCGCAGTAGTTTCGCTATTTTCATTTGATGAAGTTAAAACATATTTGCAAATTTTTAATGAGTGTCATATTGGTTTGATGGAAAGGACAGTTATTGATGACCTTGACAAAACATTATCTCACTGGTATTTTTACGCTACAGTATGAAACCAACATTTCAATTTGATCACGAATTGGAAACGTGCCCTCTATGTAAAAGTAAAAAAATATTTTTTTTATATGCGATAGTTCACACAATACCGCCCTTTACGGTATATCAGTGTAATGCCTGTAATTTCATCTTTATGAATCCACAACTTGCCAAAGAGAGTGAACTGGCATTATATGATGAAGGATACTATACCGGGGAAGCTGATTATACATACTATGATGAAAGAAATACTGAACATTATGCTCGGTATGTATGGAATGCACGATTAAAAACTATAAGAAAATATGTTAAATCAGGGAATTTACTGGATGTAGGATGTTCATTTGGGGGATTTTTACAGGTTGCTTCTCAATACTTTAGGGTTTATGGAATTGAACCGTCACTATATGCTGGCAAATATGCACAACAACGCTTTGGCAATGATATAATTCATGTAGGGACATTATTTGACCATCCCTTTAAGCAAAATAGCTTTTCAGTAATCACCTTGATTGAAGTTTTAGAACACATACGAAATCCTCATGAAGCTTTAACAGAATGTTACCGTTTGTGTACCGATAATGGATTACTGGTGATACAGACAGCAAATATGGATGGCTTACAGGCAAAATTACAGAAGCAAAAGTATGGATATTTTTTACCCGGGCATTTTTCATATTTTACCAAACAAAACCTTGCTGAAACATTAACACGCATTGGTTTTAGAAAAGTTATGGTTTTTCAACCTGTTGATTTTGGATTATTGCCAAAATTGCTTAAATCCCGTATGAATTTTAAGACAATAACTGATTATAAAAGCTGGCTACGAATTGCAATATATCATTATATAAGTAAAATACATCTTGGAAACTTTGCACTTACCAGTTCAATGGTTGTTTATGCATTCAAATAATTCATGAAATTAACTTACATATTTTACTGTTAAAATAATATCATTAATTATACCTAAACGTGGAAATTTTGACAAAATATAAAATAGTATACACCCCGCCACCTTCGGCGGCAGGGTGTATACTATATTCTTTATGAAATTTTTTAAAGAATTATTCCTGAAATAATATCTATATATATCGAAATCGATAAAAATATTAAAATATTCTTGACTTTTTAACAATAGTGAATTGAAAATTTCTTTGTTTAAAATATTCTTTAAAAATTTTAAAAGGAGTAAGCCAATGAAAAAAAGCTTTTTAACGTTTCTTATTTTAATGCTGTCGTTGGCTATTACTATGCCTTCATTTGCAGCAAAACTTTCTGATGAGGATGTTGCAAAAAAGAAAGAAGGCTGGTATCCAACGGGTTTACCATTACTTAACTATGACAGTGACAATGGTTTTGGATATGGGGTGCGGGCTTATTTGTACAATAATGGCTCAAGGGATGAAGAGTATTTTGCCTATGCTCCCTATAAAATGCAGCTGTATGCACAGTTTTATCAAACAACTAATGGTTATCAGTATCATGAAGTGAACTTAGATATGCCCTATATCATGGGGACAAAATTCAGAATTATAACATCTGTTGCGTATGATAAAAAGATCAACGCAAACTTCTTTGGAATTGGTGCTGATGCTGCAAAAGAAAAATTAACACTTTATGATGGAGCAACGTATCATCAATTTGATACATACAAAGATTATTTAGACTATGCTGATGATAATGAACAATTTAAAAAATATTACAATTATCAGTACACAAAACCAAGTTACTTTTTAAACATCTATCGTGACCTGACACAAAATTTAAAAATGCTGGTTGGCTTTGAAGTTAAGAAAGTTACTATTGATACATGGGATGGCGAAAAGTTTGATGGCGATGCACAGGGACCAACATTATTAGAACAGTGGAAACCTGAAGGGTATAAAGGTGGTTGGTCAAACTTTGCCCGTATTGGTGTATATTATGACACCCGTGATTATGAACCAGATCCCAAGTCAGGCTATTTTATTGACTATGCATTTGAAGTTTCCAGAGGCTGGTTAGGTTCTGATTATGATTTTATACGAAATACTGTTCAGTTACAGTATTATATCCCACTTCTATCAAGCTTAACATTGGCTTTGCGTGCAGGTTACACTGATACTAACATGGATGCTCCATTCTTTGAAATGGGCTATTTTGGATTTTCACTGAACCGAAGAACTGGTAACGGCAGTAACCGTACAATCCACGGCTATAAAGAACAGCGCTTTGTTGCACCAACTATGACAGTTGCTAATACTGAATTGCGCTGGAAGTTTGCTGAAGCAAATCCATGGAATCAGAATTTCCAGTTTAAATTGACTGCATTCTATGATGTAGGAAATGTTTATGACAAAGCTGGCGATCCTTTCAGTGAACCACGCTGGGGTGATTACCATCAGGGTTATGGTGGTGGTTTAGTCATAGCATGGAATATGGCAACTATTATACACTTCTACTATGGTGTGAGTGAAGAAGATACTTCAATATCAGTAAACTTTAACCATACGTTCTAATGATAAACGTAGGGGCGGATAAAAAATTCGCCCCTACGTTTATAATATTTACACCTACTTGATTTTCCGCCAATTTTTATCCTTTAAATCTAAACCTAATTGTCCACCAGGATTCATAATATTATTAGGATCAAAATGCCTTTTGATAGCACGCAAAACAGCCATTTGCTCTTTACCAATATGTTCTTCCATCCAGGGAGCAAGCATTCGCCCTACTCCATGATGATGGCTCAACGAACCACCACTCTTTGCAATGGTATCAATAATGCCATCCTGAAAAGTAATGTATTCATTGATATCGTCTGTTTTCATGATATAGATGAAATATAGATTGGTTCCCTGTGGATAAAAATGTGATGCATGCGTCATGCATACAGTCTGGGGTCTATTTTTTATGAACTGTCGCACTGCTTTATGAACATGATGGAGATTATCCCATTTAACACTTGTTTCAAGTGTATCAATAAGGATTCCATAATCATTCAAATCTTCCCGCAGGTAAGGATCCTTATAACGGCCGGGTTCCCACATGCGTGTTGGCAAACCGGTAATATACATACCACCATGTTTTTTACAGATCTTCTTTACCTGCTTTTTAATGTTCTTTGTGAAATTCTTTTCGCCTTCAGCTGAACCTATAAAGAGGCATCGCTGCATGGGTTTGTAACCCCGCAATTGCATAAATTTATCTAACATTGTGCCATCAATGCCGTATAGTTTTAAGCCAATATGCGTTTCTTCCTCATCAGAAATTCTGAATACTGCAGGCATGCCAAATTCACCCTGTGAAATTTCGCGAGAAGCATTTATAGCGTCTTGAAATGTTTTAAATATAAATCCAAACCTCTTGCGATTATCAGGCATGTATCTGAATATTTTCCAGGTTACTTCAACAAGCACACCAAAAGTTCCTTCACATCCTTTCATAATATCATTTACTTTGGGACCTGTTGCAGTTGCTGCATAATCTTTAGTTGTAAACGTTCCAACAGGAGTAACCCACTTCATGCTAATTACAAGGTCATATGCATCACCATAGTAACTTGAGGACTGTCCTGATCCAAGAGTAACAATCCAGCCACCAATTGAAGAATATTCAAATGATTGTGGAAAATGACCGCAGGTATAATTATATTTTGTGCCAAATAGTTTTTGTGCATTATTTAAAGCTTCTTCAAGCGCAGGACCCAGTATACCAGCCTGAACTGTTACCGTTTGATTTGTTTCATTGACATTTAGAATTTTATTCATATGAGTGGATAGCACCAATGTTACGCCACCCTTAGCAGGCCGTAATCCAAAATTAACTGATGAACCACCACCATATACATAGATAGGAATTTTATTCTTATTGCAATATGCTACAATCTTTTGAACATCTTCCACATTTCTGGGATGTACAACACAGTCAGCTACCCGTTCAATAATTCCTTTTCTAAGCTTCAATGCTTCTTCAAGGGTTTTGCCGGTTGAAAATTTTAATCTGTCATATTCTTTAGTACTTATATTGTCATAACCAACAATTCCTGCTAATGCTTTAATCTGGTTTTGAGTTAATTTTACAGGTTTTTTGTATTGAACCTGCTGGCGCCCTTCATTTCTTTTGTTCTGGAAATAACTATCATCAAGTTGAAATATTTGTTTTAATTCCTGATATAACTTTGGATTTGGATGTTTAAATGTTTCAGGATCGCCCCATTTAAAAATTGAACGATATGAAAATGGTTCAGGTGCTTTTTCAGTCCAATCAGGGACAAATTTTTTTGCCATAATTATTCTCCTTGTTAAAGTGGTTCAGTGGTTCAACCTCTTAATACAATCTTATCCAAAAACCCATGTAGTTCAAGAAAATTTTTACATACATATTAAAAAAATCTTCTTGCAAAAAATCTATAGTATAAACGTATTACAAAAATGAGTTTAGTAATATTTTTTTATTTAAATAACTTTTTAAACATTGTAACAAAAAACACTCATGGTATTATCATATTAGACGTTAAAAAAATTTCAGCGGTATTGTAAATGTTTTTGATAGCAGTAAAATTTTGCCATTTATCGTAAATTATAAGGAAACTTATAAAAATGTTTTTTCGGATATTCCCTCGTGGACACAATTTTCAGGATAAAACTGCTTTATTTTTATTATATCCGTAATGATGAAATCGGTTTTTAGAGGTGCCCATAAATTGATGCTTATAATGAAATTCATACATGATGATTAAAACGCAAAAAAAATATTAAAAATTAAAAAATCATAAAAAATGAATGAAGAATTACATATCACGCAGATAATTATATCAGCAATAACTGCAGCATGTGCAGTTGTACTACCGGTATTGTTTCATTTACTTGGGTTAGGCTCAATATTTTTACCAATGTTTATACCGCTGTCAATAGGAGCTTATTTTCTTACACCTGTATATGCTCTTTTAACAGGAACTATCGCCCCCATTACTTCAACTATATTGACCGGAATGCCACCACTTTATCCGCCAGTTGCTATAATCATGATGATTGAATTGGCATTGTTTTGTTTTATTATTTCTTTATTAAAACAAAAATTTTATCTTAACAGTTATTTTATTATTATAATTGCAATTATTTTTGACAGAATAATTTTGTATGTATTATATTCAATTATACTTCCTTTTTTTAAAATATCATTTGCAATGTTCAGTCTATATGATTTATTCAAAAGTTTTTCAGGAATAATATTGCTTATTATAATAACACCCATAGCAGTTAATGGAATTAATGTAATAATACAAAAAAATACAGGGCGATAGATATGGTTAATAAAAACTATGATGATAAAATACAGTACTTCAATACCTTGAGTAAAAACTGGGATGAGGTAGTTGGCAATGATGAAAATCGTATTCTAAAAATTAAAAATATCTTTGGGATGATAGATATTAAATCCGGTGCATGTGTAATGGATGTTGGTTGTGGTACGGGAGTGCTTTTCCCCATAATTGAGGATTATATTGGCTCACAGGGAACGTTAATTGCTGTGGATACCTCGGATAAAATGATTGAAGAAGCAAAAGAGCGATATAAGCATTTTACAAATATACACTATATAATTGCACCCCTTGAAGAAATAACAGTACCTGATAAAAGTATTGATGTTGTTCTGTGTTTTGCAGTTTTTCCCCACATTGAAGATAAGCTTAACGCATTGAAAAAATGTCATGATTGTTTAAAAAATAATGGGTCCCTGTATATATTTCACCTGTCTGATACAAAGACACTCAATGAATTCCACCATAATCTTAAAGCGCCGGTGAGCAGGGATTATATGCCGTATCGTGAAGAGCTTGATACAATGTTACAAGATGCCGGTTTTGTCATGAAGAAATATATTGACCAACCTGAATTAAATTTCATTCACGCTGTAGCAGAATAATGAAAATTTTTGAATGGATAAAAATAATAATTACTATCAGTGTCATTTTACTGTGTTCAGTTATTTCTACAATATCTGTTTTATGGATAGTATCATGTCTTGTTATTTGTATGGTATATTTTATGTACATTCCAAAGCAACAGCACTATACCTTGTTTATGATCATACCACTGGTCATTACCATTACATTAATGCAATTTTTAACAGGTTTAATGAAAGCACAACTGGATATTATAATAATTGGTGTCACAGCTTTTAAGATTGTATGTATCACAATAATTATTATTGGATCTCGCTTTTTTATTGGTTCAGATGGATTTAAAGCATTTATAAATATACTTCCTCATGCATTGAAATTATTTTTCCTTATTTTTACACGAATACTCTATACGTTATTAAAATTAAATAGAATGATTGTATTTCAGATTCAGTCACGGATAGATTTAAAAACCAAAGATAAGTTTCACATTCCCAAATATTATTCCGTTGCATTTCTTTCAAATCAGTTTTATGCACTTTCTTATTATAGGGATGGGATTCTCTCAAGAACCATTAGCACCATACCAGATTTAATCATCCACATTAAACATTCTATGGATGAGTACATATCAAGTACTGTAATTATTTTAATATTAATCCTGAATTGCTTACATCAAGGACTATAAGTGAAATGAATATAATCAACGCAAATAATATTGGATATCAGTATCCAGATGGGACTGTAGCACTGAATAATGTATCGTTAACCATTTCAGATAACCAAAAAGTTGCCATTATTGGCCATAATGGTTCTGGTAAGTCAACATTACTTTTATTGTTAGCCGCATTACTATTGCCAACAAGCGGTAGTATAACCATTCTTGATATGCAATTGACTGCCAAAAACAAATCTCAGGTCAGAAAATCTATTGGAATATTATTTTCACAGGTTGAATATCAATTCATCATGCCCGACCTGTTAAATGATGTATTATTGAGTATACATGAAGGCTCACATGAAGAAAAAAAATTACAGGCAATACAGTGGTTAAAAAAAGTAAACATGGATGATATGCTCAATCACAGTCCTCTGGCACTTTCAAGTGGGCAGATGAAACGAGCAGCCCTGGCAAGTGTTTTAGCAAAGAATCCAAAAATTCTATTGCTTGATGAACCCTTAGCAAATTTGGATAAGCCATCGGCAGATGCTGTAATACATATTTTATCAGATCTTAACATGCCAATGATTTTTGCCACACATTCAGCGTATGCAGTACAACATTTAGCTGACAGACTTATTGTTCTGGAAAATGGCACTATTGCATATGATGGTGTATGTAATGGCAGGATTATAGCAAAATATCAAAAAACAATATTGCTATAATTCATTGATGATAATGTTAATTATGCCTTCAGCCACTTCTTTTTTTGTCATTTTATGAAGGTTGATGATTTTGCCATTTGCAAGCATTACAGTAACTTCATTAAAGTCGCTACCAAATCCCGTATCACTTCTGCTAACATCATTTATACAAATCATTGCCAGTTCTTTTTCAACAAGCTTAGTTTTGCCATACGCAATCACATCAGTAGTTTCAGCAGCAAATCCAATCAGGACAATAGTATTAAGTTCTTGTTGTTTTTTTATACTGGCAATTGTTTTTAATATATCTGGATTGCGTTGTAATTCTATTGTCAGGTTTTCATTAGTTTTTTTTATTTTTATAGGGGATTTAGTTACCGGTTTGTAATCAGCAGGTGCTGCAGCCATTATCAATACCATATTGGGCGATAGTTCCTGTTTAATTGCTTCAAGCATATCAACAGTACTTTCAACACCTTTACACCGATATGGCTTTCCGCTAATAAGTGATTCATCAATGGGTCCATGAATAAAAACTAATTCTTTGCTCTGTTTATATGCTGCATCAGCTATGGCAATTCCCATTTTACCACTGGAAGCATTGGATATATACCGTACCGGGTCAATCCATTCACGTGTAGGGCCGCCGGTAACTATCACCTTTTTGTCATTTAACTGCATTAATTGCTACCCTATAAATTTCTTCTATTGAAGCTAATCTCCCCTGCCCTTCATCACCGCAAGCAACAAGACCTGTTTCTGGTTCAACAAATATACAGCCCCACTCCTTTAATTTGCGGATATTTTCCTGTACTGCCCTGTGTTTCCACATATTGGGATTCATGGCAGGTGCTATCACCACAGGACAATCAACAGCTAAAAATGTGGTGCTTAAAAGATCATCAGCAATACCATTGGCAAATTTTCCAATGATGTTTGCTGTAGCAGGAGCAACCAGTAGTAAAGCAGCATTTTCTTTTAATTCAATATGGCCCATTTCGCGCCATTGTATAGCAAAACTTGTGGTGTATACCGGGTTACCGGTGAGTGTTTGTAAGGTTAAAGGGGCAACCAGGTGTGTGGCATTCTCAGTAAGTACGCAGAATACATCATATCCATCTTTAGTAAGCATACGTGCCAGGTCAGATGCTTTATATGCAGCAATTGATGAAGAAATTCCTAAAATTATTTTTTGTTTCATGATCGCCGGAAAAACCTCTCTAATTCAGATTTTGATAACATATACACAAATGGTCTCCCGTGGGGACATCGGTAATCATTTGTTGAAAGTACATAATCAGCTATTGCAATAATATCATCCTGTGTTATTATATCATTGGCACGTTTTGCAGAATGGCAAGCAATTTTTTCAATTATTTTAATTTTAATATTGTTTAGGGAATTTTTGTTTTCATGCAAACTATCGACAATATCCCTCATTAATCCTTCTATATCATTGGTAGTGCAAAAATCAGGGATAGCATTGATTACAATTGAATGGTCATCAAATTGGTCTATAATAATTCCATAGTTGGTGAGAATATCTTTGTAGGCATGTATATGGATGAGTAAATCAGGTGACAGTTCCATAACAACTGGCATAAGAAGTTGCTGTACTGCGGTAATAGAATCAATACTCATAAGATAATCAAATAATTTTTTTTCATGAGCGGCATGAAAGTCTATAAAATAAAGGTTATTTTCTTTTTGTATCAGTATATATAAACCAAAAATAGTTCCAATTATAGTATAATCTCTCTGATGCAATTGGGTATATAGATGCTGTACTTCATGTATTAAGGTTTGAGGATTAATATTTGGCTGTGCATACTGTAATGGGGGTGTACCATTATTATCAGGAAAATTGTCTGCATATGATGGGGTGGCAAGGTTTTTATTCTGCAATTGAGCATCATTGTGTTTGATTGGGAATGTGTGGATGGTACCACTTATGACCTTGTTTGCAAAATTGTAAATCATTGAATGGATATAATTACTATCAAAAAAGCGTATTTCTTTTTTTGCAGGATGGACATTGACATCAATAAGGTCAGGTTTTATGGTGCAAAAAATAAACGCTGCGGGATATTGTCCCTTTTGTAATATAGTTTGGTACACTTGCTGTAAAATAAAATTAAAATACGGAAACTGAACTGGTCTCTGGTTGACATATAAAAGTTGTAATGACCTGTTTGACCGGTAATAGTGTGGATTGGTACAATAACCCTCAATAGTACAGTTTAAATCGTTTAATGAACCATATAATAAATTATCTGCTATTTCATTGCCATATATCTGAGCAATCCGTTGCAAGGTATCGGTTGGTTCAAACACAAATGCAATTTTATTATCAATCTTCACTTTAAATTGTATATGAGAATGGGCTATAGCTATTGCAAATAATGTTTCTTTAATGCGATTGAGTTCAGACTTTAAGCCTTTTATAAACTTTTTACGAGCGGGTGTGTTAAAAAAAAGATTTTCTACAATGACCGTTGTGCCAGTTGGCCCTGCCCAGTCAAACATTTCTTTTTTGCCGTCTGCTATTACAAGCTTGCCGCCAATATCTTCTTCTGCTGTACGAGACAATATGGTACATTGTGACACTTCTGCAATACTGGAAAGTGCCTCGCCTCTAAATCCCATGGTGATTATTGAAAAGATATCATCAATGCTTTTGATTTTACTGGTGGCATGTTCCTCAACAGCTAATGGTAGATCATCCCGGTATATGCCTATGCCGTTATCCCGTACCACAATACGCTTTAAGCCGCTTTCTTCAATTTCAATGTCAATTTCAGTGGCCTGAGCATCAAGGGCATTTTCCACAAGTTCTTTGATTACTGAATAAGGGCCATCAATTACTTCACCAGCAGCTATTTTTCTTTTTACAGCATCAGGCAATATCTGTATTCTTTGTTTTATGTTGGGCGATAGCTCCATGAATTAAGCCTGCAGAGCTTTTATGGCTTCAATAAATTTTGGCAATGTTTCCCCAACTTTGCCCTGAATAAAGATATCAGTTATAATTGGTGTAATGACAGTTTTTTCTAAATTAAATTCAATAACGTATGCCCCATTAGCTTTTGCTATATGGGGTATACTACTTGCTGGATATACAACAGCAGATGTTCCAATAACAAGAACAACACGTGCATCGCTTGCTAAATTCTGTGATTCCATTAATGCATTATGGGGAATCATTTCACCAAAAAATACCACACTTGGTTTTAATATTTCACCACACTTTTTACATTGAGGAGGTTCATCTTCAATAACAAACTCTTCAGGTACATATTCTGCACCACAGTAAATACATTGCAACCGTTCTGAATTGCCATGAAATTCAATGACGTTTTTACTACCAGCTCTCTGGTGGAGATTGTCAATATTCTGTGTTATTACAGCTTTTAATAAGCCCATCTCTTCCAGTTGTGCCAGTGCAATATGAGCTGGATTGGGCATAGCATTTCTGGTCATGTCCATTAGCTCAAATATCATCTTCCATATTTTACGTGGGTTTCTTCTAAAACCATCAATATGTGCATATTCTTCAGGGTTATAACGTGTCCATAATCCACCAGCGCTACGGAAATCAGGTATACCACTTTCAACCGAAATACCTGCACCAGTTAAAGCAATGGTAGAGATAGAATCTTTTACAATTTTGGCTGCAGTTTTAATTAAATCATCCATAAGGTACCTACTAATTGTTTCAATAGTATAATTTATTCGTATAATGTCAATTTTAAAGAAAATATAACAACACGTTATTGGCAAGTAATTTTTTTACAGAATACAAGATATATATTCTGCTGCTGGTCAAAAGATTTGTTTGATATATTTTAACATATAAAATATTTGACAAATTATAAGGGAACTTTTATAAATTATTTAATAGAATGTTTTCTTGTTGGGACAATAAATAGGTTAAAACCGCTTTCTTTTTATTGCATCAGTAATGGTGAAAGCGATTTTTTAGAGGTGCCCATAAGTTATGAGATTAAAATGTATAAATCGGTAAGAAATGTTAAAATAAAATGTATTTGTATGCAGCATGATAAAAAATAGAGATAAAACAATTATATTTAAACATAAATTATTAATTATTCTGATATCATTATTATTATTTTTATATATTTTTTACGCCCTTCCACTTTATGCTATTGAGATAGTAGATACATATAATCAGATAAAAACAACCTTTGATGGATTATCACGGTTTCTGGATAATATTTATTCTTTTATATCTGCGATTTCCAATCTTTTAGGTTACAGAGCTATCGCGCTTTTTTTTGCAATTGCTTTCACATCAGCGGGTTTGTCAGCAATAGGTTTTCCCAAAGGCAAAACATCTTTTTTTATTTCCATGATAATAATAAATATTCTGTGGTTTACATGGAACACAAGTTTTGAAATTGACTATTTATACACTATTGGTACAATGTTAAAAACAAATAGTATTATTTTATTTCCATACATCCTGTTTCTAATTATCAAATATTACAAAGATGTTATAAAAAGGTTAATATATAATTGTTTTTATCTTATATTTCCTTTTTTAAAGAAAGAAGGAATTCACAAACAAACATTACAGGAATCAGTAAAGCTACTAAATACATCATATACAGAAGTAATAGAGTATTTAATGAAGGATTACTTTTATGGTAATGATTACATTAAACTATCAGATAATTCTATAAGAGCTATCGAACAATTAGAAAATATGTTAAAGAAAATAAAAGAAATTGGGAGAAGTAAATGAATTTTACGCATACTCGTTATTCTGACCTTGTTATTGTAACCATTACCGGTATTGGCGAGTATGGGGATGATGTGAAATTAATAAAATTAATTGAAAAGCTGATCCCGGAAAAAATATCAACTGTTGCAATTAACTTTTCACAGGTTGATACCATAAATTCTGCAGCAGTTGCAGCTATTATGTATCTTTTAAAATATGGTGATGAACATAACTTTGATGTTGTTTTTTTTGCTGCTAATGATAAAATATATATGATTCTTGAAAGGGCGTTGCCTAAATATTCAATGAATATTTTTACAGAAGATGAATTTTATAAAAAATACAATATTACAGTTTGAAGAGGTAAGCCATGATTTTCACTAAAAAAGAAGAAGAAAACCGATGTATATTTATTATCAGTGAACAATTAAATCCAAGAACTTTGAAGGAATTAATTGAAGAGATGCATAATTTTTTACAAAATGACAGCCGTGATGCTATAATTGATATGACCAATGTTGAAGTAGTTGATTCAACAATTTTAGCAGGCTTCATGACATTGTATAACAATTTTAATAACAATCGAAGAAAGTTTAGAATAATTAATGCCAATAATTATGTAAAACGCGTTATAGAATTAGCTTCACTTGAAACATTTCTTCTGGAGGAGTAGATGAAATTATTGCCCAATGGTTTTAGCAGAAGAAAGGGGCCTCTTGTACTAATAATAATGGATGGTATTGGAATTGGACCACATGATGAAGGAAATGCTTTCTTTCTTGCACGTACTCCTATATTAGATAGATTAATGAAAACCTGTCCCTACACAACTTTGAGAGCACATGGGACTGCAGTTGGACTTCCATCAGATGCCGATATGGGCAATTCAGAAGTTGGTCATAATGCATTAGGTGCTGGCAGGATTTTTGATCAAGGTGCAAAGCTTGTTGATAAAGCCATTGAATCAAAACAGATATTTTCAACTGAAATTTGGCACAAATTACTGAAAAAACCAGTTAATGAAGGCACTACATTACATTTTATTGGGCTGCTATCAGATGGTAATGTACACTCGCATATTAATCATCTTTTTAAACTCATTGAGCAGGCTGCTAAAGAAGGAGTTAAAAAAATCCGTGTACATATTTTATTAGATGGAAGAGATGTACCCGAAACATCAGCTTTGCAATACGTTGATAGCTTAGAGAAATTTCTTCATACGTTTAATGATGAAGGCTTTGATTTTTGTATTGCTTCTGGTGGTGGAAGAATGGTAACCACCATGGACAGGTATGAAGCTGATTGGAATATTGTAAAACGTGGTTGGGATGCACATGTCCTGGGTAAAGGGAGAGCATTCACTTCTGCTACTGAAGCAATAGAAACATATAGAAAAGAACAACCTGGTATAACTGACCAGTATTTACCATCATTTGTTATTGCAAAAGATGGTAAGCCCGTTGGAACAATTATTGATGGTGATTCGGTAATCCTGTATAATTTCCGTGGAGACAGAGCTATCGAAATTTCCCGTGCTTTTGAAGAAAAGGATTTCAATAAATTTGACAGAGAACGTTTCCCGGAAATAGTTTTTGCTGGAATGATGGAGTACGATGGTGACCTTCATATCCCCAAAAATTATCTGGTTTTTCCTCCTTCTATAGATAAAACTATTAGCGAGTATTTAGTTCATAACGGTTGCAAGCAATTTGCAATATCTGAAACACAAAAATTTGGTCATGTTACCTACTTCTGGAATGGTAATAGAAGCGGTATGTTTGACCCAAACTACGAAACGTATCAGGAAATACCTTCTGACAAATTGCAATTCAATGAGCGGCCATGGATGAAAGCTGCTGAAATAACTGATGCGGTAATTGAAGCAATCAATAGTGCTCAATATGATTTTATTCGCCTGAATTATGCTAACGGCGATATGGTGGGTCATACTGGCATATTAGAAGCAGCCATAATTGCTGCTGAAACTGTTGATTTATGCATTGGGCGCTTACTGCAGGCAATAGACAATACCGGAGCTATCGCCATAATTACTGCAGATCATGGTAACCTTGATGAGATGTTTGAAAAAGATGCAAAAACAGGGGCAATAAAAATTGATAAGAAGACAGGTAAACCACAGCCAAAAACTTCGCATACATTAAATCCAGTACCATTTATTATTTATGATCCTCATTTTAATGGTGAATATACGTTAACAACTCACAAAGAACAGGGGCTGGCAAATGTTGCTGCAACAATCTGTACATTATTAGGATTTCACCCTCCTGAAGAGTATTATCCATCATTAGTGTCACTTACAAAATAGCATGAATATTGCGTTTATTACAAGTGAGGCTTACCCCTTTGCCAAGACAGGAGGTCTTGGTGATTATTCATATTCACTGCCAAAGGCATTGGCAAAACGCGGGCACACCGTTCATCTTTTTTTACCCCGATATTATTGCGTTGATAAACACAGGCTTGAATGCACATTAATTGGTAAACCTTTACCGGTGCCAATAGGAAACGGTATTCGGTGGGCAGGTATATATTATACCAGTTATCTGGAAGGTGTTCATACTTATTTTATTGAACATGATGATTACTATGGACGTGATGGTTTGTATGACTGCAATGGAGTATCATACAATGATAATGCGGAACGCTTTATATATTTTTGCAGAGCATGTATTGAAGCATTTAAGCAGTTGGAGATAGTTCCGCAAATAATCCACTGTAATGATTGGCAAACTGCTTTGATTCCGTTATTTCTTAAAACTCATTATGCACAAGAACCAGTAGTGCAAAAAGCTAAATCAATTCTAACTGTTCATAACGTTGGTTATCAGGGCGTTTTTCCAAAAGAAGTTTTGTGGTTAATGCAGCTTTCAAATGATGCTTATAATTATGATGATCTTGAATTTTATGGCAATGTGAATTTTTTAAAAGCTGGTATTGTCTATGCTGATTGCATCACAACCGTCAGTAAAAAGTATGCTCGTGAAATACAGGAACAAGAATATGGATATGATTTATCTACTGATTTTAAGACCCATGCTGCAAAGCTTTTTGGTATTTTGAACGGTGTGGATTATGAACACTGGAATCCAGAGAAAGATAATTTAATTCCGTATAATTATTCTATCACAAATTTAAGCGGCAAGCGCAAATGCAAAAAATCGTTGCAGGAATTTTATGGCTTAACAAAAAATAATTCACCCATCATAGGATGCATAAGTCGTTTGACTTATCAAAAAGGGATAGATATTCTTATTAATACGCTGGACTGGCTTTTTTTTGATGAAAAAGATGTACAATTTGTTATTGTTGGTAGTGGTGAACAGTGGATTATTGAAAGATTTGAGGCATTGCGTGCAATGTTTCCTGATAGAATTGGTGTGTGGTGGGGATATAACGAGAAACTTGCACACTTAATAGAAGCTGGCAGCGATTTTTATGTTATGCCTTCTCGGTATGAGCCATCAGGCTTAAATCAGATGTATAGTTTGGCATATGGTACTATTCCTATAGTACGAGCAACAGGAGGATTGGACGATTCAATTGAACAATTTGATGTAAAATTAACAACGGGCAATGGATTTAAATATAAAAATAATGATAGTGCAGAACTTTATACAACTATTCGACATGCACTGCGAGTATATAAAAATAAAGTTATTATGAATACATTAATAAATAATGCAATGTTATTTAAAAGAAGCTGGGACGATACGGCAAAAGAGTATGAAGAGTTATATAAAGCTATTTCTTAAAATGTTTAGTAAAATGTTTATTGTATTTTTTTTAACGAGTATTATTTTATATAACGTGATTCCTTATCATGTTTATGCACAAATTAAATCAAAGAAAACAAGTGAAGATACTATTGAATATTATAATGTTCAGAATTATAAAAAGGATAAACCTCCAAAACTTGATCTGTCAAAAAATCCCTATGATACAATTATTATCACTATTTGCAAAAATGAAAATATTGACCCGCAATTAATACGCTGTATTATCAAAGTTGAATCTAATTTTAATAAAGATGCCGTTTCTGTGGCTGGAGCAATGGGTTTAATGCAACTTATGCAGGAAACTGCACGGGCATATAATGTTCAGGATCCATTTGATCCCCATCAGAATATCCAAGCTGGAGTAAAACATTTTAAATCGTTATTAACCGTTTTTAAAAATGATCTTGTTTTGGCTTTGGCTGCATATCATGCAGGTTTGGGAATTGTAAGAAAAAATATGGCTGTTCCAAATATAAAATCAACTATTACATATGTTAATGATGTAATGAAACTGTATCAACCAAGCGTATATTACGATTATTCTGCTAAAATAGAAAAACTGTATATGCATATAATGCCAGATGGAACAATAAGTATTACACAATAAGACCAAAAATTACGCTAAACCTTTACGGATTTCATTGATTTCAAATAGTGCCATCTTATTGTCAGGGTCAATATTGGCAACACGTTCAAAAATCTGTAATGCATCCTGATACATGCCTATTTTCTTATAAGCCATACCTAAAGCAAATAATGCATTGGTGAAGTTGGGGTCTAAACTTTGAGCTTTTTCAAGCAATTGTATTGCTTTCTCATAGTTCATCATCTGATAATATGCTGCACCACCAACGTAATATGCATACTTATTTCGTTTATCCATTTCTAAGTACTGTTCAATCAATTCAGTTGCCCTGCCAAAATTATTTACTCTGAAATAATTTTTTGCTAAATTATATATAAGTTTGCGATTATTTGGATAGAGCGTAAGACTTCTTTCTAAATAATCAATAGCTTCGTAGTATTTATGTTCATCAATTAATTTTTTTGTCTGTTTAATGATATCAACAGCTTCATCGCGAGCAAGTTCAATAACCAGTAACGTTATATCATCTTCTACAGGTGCTTTTCCTTTAAAACGCTGTACATCTTCAATTATGTAACTGGTAAAGTCATCCAAAGGTAGATGCCTGTTTTTAAGTGAAATTTCCATAAGCCTTTCAACCGAATATTCTTCACGTTCCATATTAGCTGCTTCAGGAATACCATCAGTATATAGCAATAGGCGGTCACCATATTTTAATTTTGTTTCTTTTTCTTCATAGGTTTCACGAGCTTCTTCAATAGCACCTATAAATAATCCATTGGTATCAAGAAGCTCTGTTCTGCCTTCATCAGAACGTATCAAAATTGCTTTTTGATGGCTTGCATTAGCATAGGTAACATTATAATCATCATCTATAACAACAAAAAAAGCAGTCATATAATCCTGAGTTTTAATGTGTTCAAGGATGTTTTGATTGACTTCCTGGAATACCCTTTTTGGTGAATCATATTGCTGGGTAGCAGAACTAAACGAAATTTTTGCCATCGACGTAATAAGAGCTGCAGGAATACCATGGCCAGATACGTCAGCAACCAATATCCCTAATTTATCTCCTTTCATCTGATAGACATCATAAAAGTCACCACCAATTTTTTCCATTGCAATATATCGTACTGAAAATTTCAGCTCATTCCAGTCATCAATGCGCCCTGGCAATATGCTCCGCTGAATATTGCTTGCTATCTCTAATTGTTTCTGAATCATATCATCTTTTTCTTTAAGGCTTGCCAGTGCTTCACGCAATTCTTCTGTTCGCTGTTCTACTTTTAACTCTAAGTTTTTTCTGTGTTCTTCAATTTCTTTTGCCATTTCAAGGATTGAAAATTCTATTTCGGCAAATTCTCTTTCATACGACATTACTCTAAACCATGCTTCCTGCCCTGAAGAAATTCTTTTTGTAACAATACCCATTTCATCCAGAATACGCATAACAGAATCTGAATTTATGTACATAAGAAAAACACCAGCAACAATAGAAATTAAGAAATAGGTAAGAATGTTTATATATCGGGTTTCTTCATATAAACGATGCTGTTCCATCATTGCAGCAAACGTTAAAAGAGTTATAATCATAAGTATTATGAAAAAGCTAAATTTAATACGCAAACCAATTAATCCACGAGGATAAATATTAATATTCCGTTGACGTAATTCCTGATATACCAGTGCTCTGTGTGGATTGGTTATAATCTCGGTTAATAGATAGGTTGACATCCCATATAATACAACAACTACTAAAACACCAATAGTTACTATTTTAATACCAATTTTCATTTTTATAATAGTTAATGTGCCGCTGGAGAGCATATCATAGTATCCAAAACCCATTAAAAAAAAGCCGCATAATGTACCAAATAAAGAAGCTGCAACCATATTGTACATTGGAAGATGTGATAATTGAATATACAACACCTGAAGATTTTCATCGCTTATTGAGGGATTAAGTGTTCCACCTTTAAATGCATTGTTAACGTCACGTAAAGATTTAAAAAATGCAGGAATTCCTAAAGGGGTTAAAAAACCAAATGTTAGATAATGCATTAAAGTTGGAATAAGTACTGCTAACGGTAGCCACTTTATAGCCAGTGAATGCATTACATTATACTCAGAAAGAATAAAAGATGTGCCAAGATAATAGCCAAATACTGCACTCATCCATCCACCAAATATGGTAAAAAAACAAAGTGCAAATGTATATGAAAATTTTCTGTTTAACCATTCAAATATATTCATATTTATATTTCCTTTATGATTCTAATGGAATTCATTAGTATATAATTAATAATCGACAATATACTCGTATAAAAAAAACATGAATTACTTTACTCTTATTAACCGATAGTTTATTACAAAAAAATATCAAGTACTTTTTATTATAAACAGTAGTGTTATTTTTTTCAGTAAGATTGAAAAATTTGTCTATCCGGTAGGCGCAAGCAGGTTAAAGGTCCTCCATAAGCTGCTCCTGTGTCAATACCTATTATGTTTTTATAGTTATCCTCATAAATCTCAGAAATGGGAAGTCCTGTAATATTAACAGTTGTTGTATGTCCAAATACTACCAGCTTTGGCCATCGATACTGTTTTAAAAAGAACTCTTCTCTGATCCATATCATATCATATGGGGATTGCAATGCAACAGGTATACCAGGTCGCATGCCAGCATGTATTGCAATAAAATCATCAGTTTCATAATATAATTTCAAGCTATTGAAAAATGCTTTATGATCTTCTGGTAATCGTAATGATCCCATCATTTTTATATATGAATCTATAGTTGCCTGACCACCATTATACATGTACAATGGAATTTCTCTACCCTGCAAATAATCCAGAAACATAGATTCATGGTTGCCACGTAAATAAATTGTGTTATAGTTGTGTTGTAAATCTATTAAAAATTCTATAACTTCAAATGAATGATGTCCGCGGTCAATATAATCACCTAAAAAAATTATTGTATCATAATCGGTAATATGCTTTTTAATTTTTTCAAAAAGCCCTGATAATTTATTATAATATCCGTGTATGTCACCAATAATATAGAACATTCATGGATTGCTCAATTCTTTATAAAGAGTATTAATGTATTGTTTACCAGCATTGTAGTCAGCAATGTCATACAAACCAAATATCCATTCTTTATACTGGGCAATATAACAGTAACTATCGCCAAATTTTTTAAAAGCTATTTTTACGTTACCTGATTCTAAAATCATCAGTGTATTATCATTTTTTACAATTGCATCAAAATTTTGCGTAGCATCTATGTTTGTGGAATAAAGTTTAAAAAATACCAGGATGTCTTTTGATTCAATAATTTTTTTCCCCACCACTATGTTTTTTAAATATGGAATTTGTGAAATACCTTCATTGAATAGTATTATGCTATCGATGTCACAAAATTTTGATATCCTGACAACATAATCAGGCAGCGCGTAAGCATTTTGTATTTTTTGCAGTATTGTTTCAATTATGTTTTTTTGTGTTTGTATAAAATCAAGGTCATTAGTTTCAACTTTTAGAAAAATATTTCCTTTAAATGCAATACTCTTATTGTTCCAGTACATGCTGTAATCATTTTTAAACAAAGATTTTTCCAGGCTAATCCTTTCACGTGTAAACAATCCATATGCATCATCAACTGTTACTGTTTTGGCGATAGTTACTGTAACAAAAAATGAACTGTTATTGATTGACTGATATTCAGCTTTAACTATTTCCATGACGCTATAGTATTTATAATAATCAGGTGAAATGTTCACTATGGCATCTTTGTTGGTAACACTTGTACTTTTTACAAGTTTCCAGGTATATAGTTCTGTTTCCCTGGGTAATAGGTCTTTTGTTTCTTGTTTTTCTTCAAAAAAAGAAAGACATGCAATAGTATTGGATACAAATAGTAGCAGTATAATTTTAACGATATTGTTTTGGATCAAGCGCATCCTGTAATCCTTCGCCAACTAAATTATACGATGTGATAGTTATGAATATAGCAAAACCTGGAATCAAAGTCAACCACCATGCAAAATCAATGAAATCCCGTGATTGTGATAATATATCACCCCAGCTTGGTGTTGGTGGCTGTACTCCAAATCCCAGAAAGCTTAACGATGACTCGATCAGTATCGTTGAAGCAATGCCAAATGTTGCTGAAACCATAACAGGTGCCATGGCATTGGGTAAAATATGCTTAAAGATAATCCAGTAATCTCTTGCACCAAGTGCTTTTGAAGCCATGACAAAATCCTGTTCACGTAGTTTAAAAAATTCACCACGTACAATACGGGCTATCCCTGTCCACCCTGTTATGCCTATAACTATCATGACATTAAGAAGGCTTTGACCCCACAGCGCCAGGATAGTTAGAATCAGGAAGAACGTTGGGAAACACATAACAATTTCTATAATTCTAGAAATAATGATATCCACCCAGCCGCCATAAAATCCTGCTAAGGCGCCAATGATTATGCCTATAGTTACATAAATGAATACTGCCACAAATCCAACAAATATTGACACACGGGTGCCATATAACATGCGTGCAGCTAAATCCCTGCCCTGTTCATCGGTGCCTAAAATATGTTTTGCAGAAGGCGGCAGCACAACTGCATTAAGGTCATATTCAGAATATGAATATGGTATTGGTGGAAATATTTTGAACCCCTGGATTTTTTTAAAATCAAAGCCTGAAAATTCGTTATATTCAAATAGAATTGGAAAATAAAGTTTATCGTTATAAATTAAAATATAAGGTTTGTTATTTGCAATTAAAGGTGCACATAATGCAATCATAAATAAGAAAATAACAATACAAAGGCCAACTACAGCTAATTTATTTTGTTTAAAGCGCTTCCATACAATTGACCAGTAGCCTTTCATTGTTTAGCCTCCAGCCTTATTCTAGGATCGGCAATTGCATACATAATATCTGCAAGGAAAATACCAATGAGCGTTAAAAAGGCCGAGATTGATGTTATGGCCATTATAATGGGAATATCCCGTGATAGGATTGATTCAAATGCCAGCATTCCCATTCCAGGTATTGAAAAGATAGATTCTACTATAACGCTACCCCCTAAAAGCCCGGGAAGCATGGTGGCCATAAGCGTAAGTAATGGAATTAAAGAATTTCGAAACGCATGCACAAACAAAACCTTTTTTTCGGATAGTCCTTTTGCACGTGCTGTGATAATATATTGCTGATTAATAACATCAAGCATGGTTGCCCGTGTGTAGCGTGAAAGAAATGCAAAACCTCCATAGGTTAAAGTTACTACAGGCAGGATTAAATGCCACAATATATCCATTCCTTTCTGAAAAAGATTTAACTGAACAAACCAATCAGAATATAAGCCTCCTAAAGGGAATAAATTCAGGTAATCCCCGCCACTCAGATATTTTAATAACAACAAAGCAACCCAGAATGATGGTAATGAATAAAGCAAAAATAGTGTTAGGCTGATAATTCTATCCTGCAATGTATCTTTTTTTATTGAAGAATAAATTCCTAAAGGAATGGAAATAATATACACTATAATAATAGAAAGAATGTTCAATGCTAATGTTATTGGCAATGCATCTGCAATATGGGATATAACTTTGCGCCCATCTTTGCGCGAAGATCCAAAATCAAGTTTCACTGTTTTATAAAACCATTCAGCATAGCCAACAATTACTGGCTTATCAAGCCCATAGAGTTTCTTTTCCTGTTCAAATATCTCTTTTGAAAGGCTTCCTGCCTTCAATTCACCTTCTACACCTGCTCGTAATGAAGTATAATCACCTGGGGCAAGCCGTATCATAAGATATGTAATAAATGTTATGCCAATAAATGTTGGTACAATAATAAGAATTCGTTTTAAAATATAATATTTCATTATTACTGCTTAACCTTCCATTCAGTATAATTCAAACCTCTTTTATGTACTATGACATTATCAAAACGTTTGCTTACAGCTACCAGTGCAGGTGTACAATATAAAAATGTATATGGCTGCTCATCATGAATTATCTCATGGAATCGCCGGTACATAGCAATACGCTTATCTACATCAAACTCTTTACGTGCTTTTTCAATGATTTCATCTGCATCAGCATTGACAAAATAACAAAAATTAGACCCTGCTTTTACCTGTGATGAATGCCATAGCTGGTATGGGTCACCTTCCCATGACAATGACCAGCCCAATGTAACAGCATCAAAATCTCGTTTGTCTACTTTGTTAACAAAAACAGCCCATTCATAACGGTTTATATCCATCTGTATGCCAACCTTTGCAAAATCTTCTTTCAAAATGGTTGCCAGCCGTTCAGCAAACTTACTTGCTGATGCTATAGTCAAAGTAAATTTGAAGGCAACGCCATTCTTATCAAGGATTCCATCACCATTACTATCGCTAAAGCCAGCTCTATGTAATATTTCCTTAGCTTTTACAGGATTGTATGGTAAAGGCTGTATATTATGGTTATAATATTTATCATGAATATAAAATGGGCCTGTAACTACCGTTCCTAATCCAAACAACAAACTGTCAAGAATTGCCTGACGGTTAATTAGCATGGTAAGTGCTTTGCGAACATTTTTGTCTTTAAATAAAGGATTACGTGCATTCCACCCAATATAATTATAATATGGTTGATAGTACATGAATTTGTAAAATGATTCTTGAAAATGTTTTGAATTTGTTTGCCTTACCCACTGTATTGGCCTCAATGCCATGACATCAAGCTCGCCTTTTTTTAACATCTGTAATGCAACATTGGGTTCAGGAATTATTTTATACACTATACGCTTTATATCTGGTTTTGGACCCCAATATCTATCATTCACAACTAATTCAATGGTTTTACCCGTATTCCATGTTACAAATTTATATGGTCCGGTTCCAATAGGGAAACGGTTGTTTTTATGGGTGTTGAAATCAGTTCCATCATCAAATATATGTTTGGGTACGATAGGAATGCTTCCACAAATTTCAAGCGCAAGGAAGTAAGGTTTTGCATACGTAAACTCAACAATGTATGGTGTAATTTCCTTAACACTTTTCACATCAATATAATAAACCTTTAGCGGTGCATTTGCCACTTTGGGATCTTTAATTACGTTAAATGAATATATAATATCGTCGGCTGTAAAAGGTTTTCCATCACTCCAGTAAATGTTTTTTTTAAGATAAAAGCGGTAATGCAGTTTATCAGATGAAATTTCCCATTTTGTAGCTAATTGTGGTTTTAACTCTAACGTATCATAATCCCTATCAAGCAGTGTTTCATAAATATATGTATTTATTGAAGAAGCTATAGCTTCGTTTGAAGTTATGGGATTGAGATGTCCGGGTTCAGCCGAAATATGAATATATAACGTATATGGATCACGAACTGATTCAAAGCGTGTGCAGGAAGACAGGATAATGATCAGTAAAAGTATTATATAATATAGTCTTTTATGAGATGTAATCATATCACTACAACAACCTTATTATTTAACATTAGTTGCTTACTGTAACTTTCTCTTAAAAATAGAATTAAAGAATTTGCTATATTGAATTATGTTTCTTAAAGAAAAGATTTGTTTCATTTTTTATTACAAATGAAAGACCAAGTAACGCTATCAGGTTTGGGAATGCCATAAGCCCATTCATTATATCAGTTACGGTCCATACAATTTCTAATTTTCCGATAGCTCCTATAAATACAACTATCACCCATAATAATCTATATGGCTTTATTGCCTTTTCACCTGCAATGTATTCAACTGATTTCTCGCCGTAGTATGCCCATCCTAAAATAGTAGAATAAGCAAAAAATATAAGACTGAGAGAAACAACAATTCCACCCCAGGTGCCCGGTAAGCCCAAACTAAAAGCATGTTCGGTTAACGCTGCGGCTGTTTTTCCACTTTCCCATGCACCAGTTACCAGTATAACCAGTCCTGTAAACGTGCATACAACAATGGTATCTATAAAAGTCTGTGTCATTGAAACTAAAGCTTGCCTTACTGGTTCATCAGTTTTTGCAGCAGCAGCAGCTATTGGTGAGCTGCCTAATCCAGATTCATTGGATAGCAATCCACGGGATACACCCATCTGCATTGCCATTTTGACGGTTGCACCAGCAAATCCACCTAAAGCAGCTACAGGGGTAAACGCATGCACAAATATAAGCTCAAAAGCCTGTATAATATTTGAT